>JBEAZM010000026.1:0-4644 GCA_041170125.1 Actinomycetota bacterium | reverse complement strand
GCATCGAGTGTTACTAATCCGCCTTTAACTTCAATGAAAATAACACCGTGACCTGGTGAAAGCACAATGAAATCAACTTCTCGAGTAATTTCACCGTCGAAATACTTGTAGTTGCAGAATATTTCAGAGTTGTTCGATAAGTCGGCAAGGAGGGCTTCAAACACTATCTTTTCGGCATCGTTGGTAAAAACAGGATTTGCTGGATAAATACGAGCCGACATGCTGCCCCCTTTGGAAGATTTGGCTAAGTATCACCCGAAATCCTGACAATCGGTCGGAATTCGGGTTCCGGAACAGAGTTGTTAGTATTCGCGCGGTTTTCTACGGAAGTAGAAGCTGTGGAGGCGTCGCCTAGTCCGGTCTATGGCGCCGCACTGCTAATGCGGTTTGGGTCTTAAAGCCCATCGAGGGTTCAAATCCCTCCGCCTCCGCCACCTAAGCCCTCGAGTTTCGATTCGAGGGCTTTATTCGTATGTCAGTTGCATCTGCGAACATATATACCTACTTATAGGAGTCGCCCATGGATTTGTCCTTTGTTCAGAAAGACCGTGCAGCTGGCAGCTTGCTAGCGATGGCATGTGGAGATGCGCTTGGCGCTGGCTACGAGTTTCGGCTCCGCCGCCCCTTCACAATGCCAGTCGAGATGGTTGGGGGAAACTTTGGTTTTTCGCCGGGGGAATGGACAGACGACACGTCTATGGCAATCGTGATTGCTGAAGTTGCCGCTAGAGGTGCTGATTTACGAACCGAAGAATCGCTTGATGCTATCTGTGAGGGTTGGCGAGTTTGGCGTCAAACCGCAAAAGATGTTGGCATCCAAACTCAATCCGTCATAAATCGCGGTGGCAGTCCGGGGACTGCGGCAGGATATCGGGAAGCTGCCGTATATCTGCATCGCGAAACTGGTCGCACTGCAGGAAACGGTTCATTAATGCGAACGGCTCCGGTTGCTTTGGCCTACTTGCATGATCGACAGGCAATGGCAGAAGCCGCCACCTTGATTAGCAATCTCACTCATTTTGATCCGGTCGCAGCCGAAGCGTGCGTTTTGTGGTGCGAAGCAATTCGACTCTCGGTCCTCTCTGGCGAGATTGTTAGTCCAACCGCAGGTTTAGATTTGCTGAAACCAGAATCCCAAAGTTTTTGGATTGAAATAATCGCAGCCGCCGAAGCCAAACAACCTCACACATTCCCGAACAACGGTTGGGTTGTATCGGCATTTCAGGCCGCTTGGTCGGCGATTGTGCATGCGGACGTTCCAGAAGATCACCCAGCGCTCGGAATGCATCAGGCACAGCATTTGCAGATCGCGCTCGATCGAGCAGTCCGAGTCGATAACGACACCGACACCGTCGCAGCGATTGCAGGTTCATTACTTGGTGCAATCTGGGGAGCCAGTGCGATTCCGAGCGAGTGGCTTACAAAAATCCATGGCTACCCGGACTATTCCGCAAAAGACTTAACTCGACTTGCAATCCTCATAGTCCAAAAAGGTGAACCCCAACCAGGTGGTTGGCCCGCCTCGGAGACCACTAACTATCACCAATCTGCTGCACCAGCGGTTGAGTTGCTGCCGAATCTGTATGTAGGTGGCCAGACCGCGTTAGCGACTGCAGACGATTTCGATGCGGTTGTTTCACTCAGTCGAGTGGGCCTAACCGAAGGTGGCAAAGCACCTACGAATCATCTACGTGTTTCCGTGCTCGATTCACATGCCGCTGATATGAACCCGAATCTGGCTTTCCAGTTCCAAGATGTTGCAGACTTTATTGATTCCCGAATTCAGCAGAATCAGAAAGTTCTTCTGCACTGTGTTCACGCCCACACTCGCACTCCGAGTTTTGCGGTTGGGTACCTAATGCGCACGAAAAGCATGACCTATGTTGAAGCCGTAGCCAAAGTTCGTGAGGTGCTGCCGCTGGCAGATCTGCATGCTCCGTTTGATTCAGTTCTGAAATCCCTTGAGGGAATTCACCCCCGAGCTGAAGAGATTGGTCAACTCTGGTGGGATGAGACTGCAGCACAGCTCTGGCTCGAAACCACTCAAGGTTGGTTCCAACGCTCAGGGTCGGCTTGGCAGTCGGTGGCTCAACCAGAAGTTTCGCTTGCGCCAGCCGCACCGCATCAGATTGCAGAGTTCGACGAAGTCGAAGTGACTAAATCTTGAACATTTCGCTTAGGGAATTTTGACCCAAGTAGGGATCTCCAAAACTCGGTAGCCTTGGCTTTGAATTTTTCACCGTAACAGGGAGTACCGTGTCGCAAAGCCTGTACATCGCAGCAACCGAAGAGCGAGCCGGAAAAGCGCTCGTCGCACTTGGGGTAATGGATGTTCTAGCTCGGCGAACCGGCCGAGTCGGAATCTTCCGACCTGTTGTTGCAGATCCCAATCGACGCGATTCCCTGGTCGAACTGCTGATTGCCCAATTCGACATTGAAATCACCGTCGAAGAGGCCTGCCCGCTCACCTATGCAGACATCACCGAATTCATTGAAGCCGGCGACCCCGAGCGGGTCACCCAACTTGTGGTTGAGGCCTACACAAACCTGCGCAGCCGCTTTGATTTCATGTTGATTGTTGGTACTGACTATGTCGGTCCAGCTCTCGCCACCGAGTTAGACCTAAATGCCGAACTGGCCGCCAATCTTGGCTCCCCAGTTCTCGAAGTTGTTACTGGCTTAGAGCGAGATATCGATGAAATCAAAACTTCGGCGCTCCATGCACTGCATGTTTTCGAAGAACACGGCTGCAAAGTCGTTGGAACTGTGATTAACCGAGTTGATCCGGCAGCGGTTGATTTAATCAAAGACCGATTAACTCCAGAGCTGGCTCGCGAAAGCATCCCGCTTTACGTGCTGCGAGAAGTGCCGGTCTTATCAGCACTAACGGTTGATGAAGTTGCCGCCGGCTTAAACGGACAAGTGCTTGCAGGCGAAGGGCCAAACATGCAGCGCGAGGTTGATCGCTACGTTGCTGGTTCGGGCCATGTGCCGATGGTTTTAGGTTTACTTGAATCTGGTGTCATGCTGGTGGCAGCTGGCGATCGTTCAGATTTAGCGGTTGCAGCTGCAGCTGTCGCGGCCAGCCCAGATTTAGCCTCACCAGCTGGTTTGCTTCTAACTTGTGGAGTCGTACCAGACCAGTTGACACTGAACTTGTTGCGGGCAGCTCAACTACCCGTGATTGCGGTTTCGCCCGACACCTATCAAACACTTCACCACTTAGACAATCTGCGTGGCGAAATGCGACCCGGCAACCGTCGCAAAATTGCGGCCGCTCTCGCCGAGTTTGGTAACGGTGTCGATGCTGATGCACTTGCTGATCAAGTGAAGCTATCGAAAACCACTACCGTCACTCCACTGATGTTCCAGGCTTCACTGATGGAACAAGCGCGCGCAAACAAACGCCACATTGTTTTACCAGAAGGCAATGATGAAAGAATTTTGCGAGCTGCTGAAGAATTGTTGCAAGGCGGAATCTGTGACTTAACTTTGTTAGGCGATCCAGATGAAGTGCTCGCAAAAGCAAAACATCTTGGGCTTGATATTTCAGCCGCGAAAATTATGCACCCTGAGACTTCCGAATTGCGGCGGCAATTCGCTGAGGAGTACACCAAGTTGCGGGCGCACAAAGGTGTCGCCTTTCAGGATGCCTACGACCGCATGACTGATCCAAGTTACTTCGGCACGATGCTGGTGCATTTTGGTTTGGCCGACGGCATGGTCTCAGGTGCAACGCACACCACTGCTGACACGATTCGACCTGCTCTTGAAATCATTAAAACGGTTCCAGGTGTCCAACTTGTCTCTAGTACTTTCTTGATGTGCATGCCAGATCGGGTTTTGGCTTTTGCTGACTGTGCGGTCAACCCAGATCCAAACGAAACTCAACTCGCCGAAATTGCAGCTATTACCGCCGAAACCGCGATTGCCTTCGGGATTGAACCCCGTGTTGCGATGCTCTCCTACTCGACTGGTAAGTCGGGCTCTGGCACTGATGTGGACAAAGTTCGCAATGCCACAGAGCACCTAATGCAAATGCGACCAGAGTTACCAGTGGCAGGTCCGATTCAGTACGACGCTGCGGTTGATGCCGGCGTTGGTAAATCAAAAATGCCTGACAACCCTGTCGCAGGTAATGCCACAGTTTTGATTTTCCCTGACTTGAACTCAGGAAACACTGCCTACAAAGCAGTACAACGTTCTTCGAACGCAATCGCAATCGGGCCAGTGCTACAAGGTCTTAAAAAGCCAGTCAATGACTTATCGCGTGGTTGCACAGTTCCTGACATCGTCAACACTGTTGCCATCACTGCAATCCAGGCACAAAAACAAATGCCAAATCGAAAAGAGAATTAGTAGTGCGAATACTGGTAATTAATTCTGGTTCGTCATCTCTGAAGTATCAGCTGATAGATACTCACTCCAAAGAGCTGCTAGTCAAGGGAATCGTTGAAGAGATTGAGGCTTCCAAGTATTCCGCCGCTTTAACGGAAGTACTAAACCAACTAACCGAGTCCGGTTTTGAACTAACCACAATCGCGGCTGTTGGTCATCGAGTGGTGCATGGCGGCGCACTATTTAGTAAGCCAACCCTGGTTAATTCCGAAGTGATTGCCGGAATCAAGTCACTCGTGCCGCTCG
>JBEAZM010000025.1:0-3665 GCA_041170125.1 Actinomycetota bacterium | reverse complement strand
CATTGTCGGGGATTCGCGCGGCCAAAACCTCAAGTGCATCGCCTTCGATGATTCGCACGTTGGAGCTGCCCTGTTCATGCAATCGAGTGATCAACTTGCCGACACCCGGGGTGTGAAGGTCCAATGCCAAAACAGCTAACTCGGGTTGGCTCAATGCCAAAGCTGCAGTCGCTTCGCCCATGCCGAAGCCAATTTCCACAACCACATCTGTGCAGTTTTCGGATATGTCTTGGGGCAGTTTCAGCATTCCACCTTCGCTTGCCCACAAATAATCATCGCCAAGTTCAGCGATAGCGGCGGCCTGCGAAGTTGAGACTCGAGACTTACGGAGTTTGTAGGTTTTGACTTCGCGTAGGTGTTTTGGCTGGTTGGTCACCGGCATAGTTTGCAGTATCAGGGCTCGACGGGTTGAGAGTATTGTGACGGCTGATGAATACCGACGCCGTGATTAAAGCTTTTGATTCCAAACATCCGTTTCGCACCCTGAATCGACTACTTGCAGATAGTCGCTCCCGCATTCTGCTGGCTTTTATTTTGTATGGTTTCAAGCACTCTCCAGTTTGGCTGCTGCCGGTAGTAACTGCCGGCGTGATTGATGTTTTGGTTGAAGAAAAGCCATTATCTGTCTTAGCAGGGTACGCGTTGGTTTTGGTGATTTTGCTCGGTCAAAACTTGCCGATGAACATTTGGTTTGCGATGACGCTGTCAAAAGTTCTGCGTAATCTAGAAGTGAGTTTGCGAGCTGCACTGACCAATCGTGTCCAAGAGTTATCAATTGGTTTTTGGAATCGGATGAATATTGGCGCACTGCAATCAAAAGTTGTGCGCGATGTCGAGAATGTCGAATTGGCTTTGCGACAAGCCGGTAATGGCGGTTTTGCAGCGATTTACAACTTCGTTGGCGGCATCGCAATCACCGCTTGGAAAGTGCCAGAATTTTTGATTTTCTTTTTAGTTTTAGTCCCGACCTCCGGGTGGGTTTTGGTTTTCACACGCAAACACTTGAATCGTCGCAATGAGGCATATCGCAAAGCCGTCGAGGACATGGGCGTGAAAACGACTGAGATGATGACTCTAGTTCCGGTTGCTCGAGCCCACGGTTTGGAAGAAAACGCGGTTGCGGTTGCGACAGACAAGTATCAAGAAACTCGCGTCGCCGGACTTCGCTTGGATTTCGTTAACTCAAGTTTTGGAGCCCTCTCATGGGTGGTGTTTCACTCGTCGAGTGCGCTGGTGCTGATGACTGCAGTTTGGGCTGGTCGCACCGGTCGAATTGAAGTCACAGCCGGTGAGGTTGTGATGTTGACTGGATACTTTGGTGTACTGGCAGCCGCGGTTGTGATGCTGACAGATTTGGCACCCAACTTTGCGCGCGGACTCGCTTCACTTAGATCAATCGGGGAAGTCCTGGAGTCGGATGATCTCGAGCCCAATCGTGGCAAACCACAAATCTCGAAAGTTGTTGGTGAGATCGAATTTCGCGACATCACTTTTACTTACCCAGAAGCAACGACACCTGCGATTAAGAACTTGTCGTTGCACATAGCTGATGGCGAGTATGTCGCGGTAGCTGGAGCATCGGGTTGTGGCAAATCCACACTGGCTAATTTGTTGATTGGGTTCTTGCGACCTCAAAGCGGCCAGATTTTGGTGGATGGCAGACCAACCGAAGATTTGGATTACCGCAGTATTAGAAAATTTGTTTCGGTGGTGCCGCAAGAAGCTGTCATGTTTGAAGGCAGTGTGCGGGAAAACGTCAGCTATGGCTTAAGCAATATATCGGATGCCGACTTGATGCAAGCATTGCAAGATGCAAATGCACTGGAGTTTGTGGAACAACTTCCAGAAGGCATTGATACCGAAATTGGACCCCGTGGCTACACCTTGTCGGGTGGCCAAAAACAGCGACTCGCTATCGCTCGAGCCATCCTTCGCAATCCGCGAATCTTGGTGCTTGACGAAGCTACTTCGGCTCTCGACAACGAATCCGAGCAGTTAGTGCAACAAGCTTTAAGTCGACTAATGCAAGGTCGCACCACATTTGTGATTGCACATCGCCTTAGCACCATCCGCGATGCCGATCGGATAGTGACAATGGATGGTGGCCAGGTGGTTGAGGTTGGTAGTCACGATGAACTGTTGAATCTTGGCGGCACGTATGCTCGATTGCATGCTTTGTCCGCAAGCGGTGAAACTATTTAAGTTCGAATTAAACAGATTTGTTAAACGCCGTGGTGAGGACTGGAGAGATCCTTAACGGCTTCGCTTGGCTCAGAACCGCGTGGACTGAGTTCAACTAGGTAGACAGCCACCAAAATCGCAATTCCGCCAATAATTATTCGAAGCGTGATGTCATCGCCGGCGATTAAGACACCAAAAATTCCACCAAAAACCGGTTCGGTTGACAAAATCACAGCCGCCCGAGTTGGTGTCATTTGGGATTGGGACCAGGTCTGAATGATGAATGCAAAAGCGCTTGCAAAAACCGCCAAGAAAATGATTGCAATCCAAACTGCTTGACCCGATGGCACGATGAAACCGTCAGTGACTAATCCGCCACCGACGAAAACCACTGCGGTAGTGGCAATTTGTACGAGTGCGATTGAGTAAGCAGTCGAAGGAGTCGCCCATCTTGAGAGCCACATGATTTGAAAACTGAACGCAACCGCACCAATGAAGGTCCAAAGCTCGCCAGCCCCAAAAGCGATCCCGTTGTAGGAAATAATTCCAAGCCCGACTGTGGCCAAACCAACGCCAATCCAGCCGGTCCAAGCGATTCGCATGCGGTACACCAGGTAGGCAGCAACTGGGGTGAGAACAACAAACATGCCAGTGATGAAAGCGCTGATGGTTGCGGTTGTGAAATAGAGGCCATACGTCTGCGCTAGGTAGCCGATTGAAAGTGCAATGCCAATGAAGATGCCCTGCTTCAAAGTTAGTGATGACATCTTTAAAGCTTTTGGCCGCATGGCAATCAATACGAGGGTTGCAATCGCGAAGCGCCAACCCATAAACATCATCATTGGCATTTGATTGATGCCATCTTGTACGACAACGAACGTACTGCCCCAAACTGCGGTCGCAAAAAGCAGCGCCCACAGGGCAAGGGTTGGGTTCGGCTGAATTTTCATGCGACCTAACTAATGAATTTTGCTTTCGCTACCTGCTCGGCCGGCGAAGACTAATTGCAAAATCGCAATTCCACCCAGTATCCAAAGCGGTGTGGTCCAACTGTCGAAGAACTCAGCCGCGACGCCAATCGCATAGGTGCCCACAGCCGCAATCAAGTATCCAAAACCTTGGCTCATTGCCGAGAGTGATGTAGTTACATCGCCAGTAGCTGCTCGATGCGTCACAATTGCAAGTGAAAGCGGGAAAGCCAAGCCGCCGCCAATGCCCATCAATCCGAGCCACAACCAAAGCAATTCACCGGGGAAGAGTGCAAAGCCAAGTGTTCCGACAACAACAACCACACTCGCAGTGATTGCGGCGACGGCATATGAGCGGAAAAGCCGTAAAAACATCGGCAGGAATAGGCCGAGCGGGATTCCAATTGTGGTTAGGTAACTGAGCCAGTTTCCAGCTTCTGCAGGAGTAAAGCCAATACTTTGCAATGTGGTTGGCACCCATGTCAGAGTTGCATAGAACATGGTGCTTTGCATGCC
>JBEAZM010000024.1:0-3195 GCA_041170125.1 Actinomycetota bacterium | reverse complement strand
ACGGCTGCAATTTCCGAGTAGGTGGCTTTTTGGGGCTTGGAGTTTTCCTTCCCCATAGTGCCTCCTAAATTCTTGCTAATTCCCACCGGTTTACGTGAGCCGAAATTATAGAGCTGTAAACCTCGGCTGAGCGCTTAGGAGTTCGTTCGAGTGTGGTGAAATCCACATATACGATGCCAAATCGCATTGCATAACCCTCGGCCCATTCGAAATTGTCCATGAATGACCAAGCAAAGTAAGCATCCACTGGGGCGCCGGCGTGAATCGCCCGAGCCACATGATGCAAGTGGCCCTCGAGGTATTCAACGCGAGCGGCGTCGTTCACGGTGCCATCGGCTGACTTAACGTCGTGGTAAGCCGCTCCGTTTTCGGAGATCACGATTGATTTCACGGCCGGCCAATCGCGGGCAATTCGAATCAAGAGATCGCCGATGCCATGCGGTGTAACCGGCCAGCCGATGTCAGTTTTAGGTTCAGGAGTAGCGCCGTTCGAGCGGTGGGGGAATGGGAACAATCCACCTTCGACCATCGGCTTGTCTTCCGGCTGTGGTGTGCTGAGGTAAGAATCGGAGTAGTAGTTGACACCGACGAAATCGGTTTCGGTAGCGAGTAGTTCAGCATCGCCTGGCAACATAAATTTCTGAAGTTGGTCGCCGTAAAAATCAGCTAGCTCTTGTGGGTATGAACCATTAAAGATTGCGTCCATCCACCAACGATTGATGTGTGAATCCATGAGCACTTTAAGTTCTTGGAGTTCAGCATTTTGCGGATCGTCAGTCACGTAGTTAGTCATGTTGAACGAGATACCAACGCTGGCATCAGACTGGATTGCTCGAATCGTTGATGCAGCTTTGTGGTGTGCCAGCACGGTGTGATGGCTACCAGCGATTGCGGCATCGAGACTTTTGACGCCTGGTGCGTGAATGCCATTCATGTATCCAAGCCAGATGAAAACCCAAGGCTCATTCAAGGTGATCCACTTGGAGACTTTGGAGCCGAACTCTTTAACGCATTCGCCGACGTAATAGTCGAATGCCTCCACAATATCGCGGTTGGCCCAACCGCCCTTGTCTTCAAGAGCTTGGGGCAAATCCCAGTGGTAAAGCGTGATTACAGGTTCAATCCCGTTTTCAATCAGTTCATCAATGAGGCGGTGGTAGAAATCAAAACCACGCTGTTCGCGCTGGGTGTCACCGTTTGGGAACAGCCGCGGCCAAGCAATGGAAAATCTGTAGGTCTGCATACCGAGTTGCTTCATTAGAGCAACATCTTCTTTGTAGCGGTTGTAGTGATCGCATGCAATGTCGCCAGTCTCGGCATTTACAACTTTGCCAGGAGTTTTAGAGAAAGTGTCCCAGATGCTCGTCCCGCGACCGTCGGTGTCGAAGGCGCCCTCAATCTGGTAGCTAGAGGTAGCTACACCAAATTTGAAGTGCTCGGGGAACTCGAGACTCATCTGTACTCCTTAAATTTGTGAGAGTGGCGGCCTGCGTTGTGCGCCGCTGACCGCCACCCCCACTCACTTTGTTCGCAACGAAGAGGTTGCTGTTGTAAAAACCAAAACACCCACAACCGGCTAAGGAGGGTGAAATCGCTTTCACAGGAGGATGCTAAACAGTGTGTATTAGAATCCGCAAGGCGTAAAACGTGAAAACGCTTACAAAATGATAAAGAAATTCCGCGAAAGGCCCCAAAATGGAAAAAGTTCTCTGGAAACAAATTTTCACTGCGGATCAATTTATTGACGAAAAGTTTTGGAACTATGACATTGGGGATGGCTCCAATTATGGAATTCCAGGCTGGGGTAACCAAGAACGCGAGTACTACACAACCACGAATACAAGGTTTGATGAACGTGGCTTATTAATCGTCGCCGAGAAAACCACGGATGATTCCGAATCGCTCCCGACTTATTACGGTGACAAAGCCGAATGGCTTAGCTCAAAAATCACGACCAAAGACAAAGTTCATTTTCATTACGGTGCTTTCACGGTTCGAGCCAAGCTCCCACTCGGCGATGGCGCCTGGCCTGCCGTGTGGATGCTGGGGACTGACATTGCCGAGGTCACATGGCCACAGTGCGGAGAAATTGACATCATCGAACTCCGCGGCGACCGACCACGCAATGCGTTCTTTACGCTGCACGGTCCAGGCTACTTTGGTGACAATGGCAGTGGCGCTGAGCTCGATACCGGAATTGATTTGACAACTGATTTTCACGAGTACCGGATTGAGTGGCTGCCCGGCCAAATCACCTGGAAACTAGACGGCCGCATCCAGCAGGTTCGGACTGCTTCTGATGTGGCTCCGAACGAATGGGTATTCGATAAACCCTTTTACTTAATTATGAATTTAGCAATGGGTGGAAATTTCACTGGCGGCATTGATCCAGAATTGGATCGAGCCGAACTAGTGATTTCTGAAATTACTTTCGAACAGATTGAAGGGGTTGGCTCGGTGCATCTGCACTAAGCCAACCCCTTCAAAAGGTTTTTGGATATTACTTTTTAACTTTCTGCAACGATCCGACACCGTCGATTGAGTAGTAGCGGATGTAGTCGATGTATAGCTTCGCTTCGGTTACGTCTTCAGAAGTAGCGCCACCGAAGACACCGCCCATTGCCAGGTTAATAATCATGAAGTAGTACTTGTTGAATACCCATTCATTCGGCGCAACAGTCGCCGGTGTTACCTCGTGGAAAAGTTCATCATCGATGTACCACTTGATGGAGTTCTTCTTCCACTCGATTGCGTAAACATGGTAGGCCGAGTCGTAGGTTTCAGGGCTGTAGAGCGAGCCAGAAATTCCTTGGCCGCCGGAATAGCCAGGGCCATGGACAGTTCCCCAGATGGTGTTCGGGACACTGCCTTTGCCTTCCATGATGTCAATCTCACCTGACTGTGGCCAGGAGACGGAAGGCAGGTCGCGGCCAAGTAACCAGAAAGCTGGCCAAGCACCCTGGCCAGCAGGATTCTTGATGCGAGCCTCGATGCGACCGTAACGGAAGTTGAGTTTGTCTTGCGTCTTGAAGCGAGCGCTGGTGTATTCGCAGCCGAGTCCGCAATACCTAATGTTCACTGGGTGATCGAATGGAATCCGAGTGGCAGTGATGACCATCTTTCCTTTGCCGTTGGTAGCAGCATTTGATTTGTTTTTGCTGTAGAACTGAACTTCTGAGTTGCCCCAACCGTTGC
>JBEAZM010000023.1:0-9135 GCA_041170125.1 Actinomycetota bacterium | reverse complement strand
CTCGCACGGCTGGTGCGGTTGCTTGTTCGATGCCGTCGCGGGTGAGGAGCCAGTCAGGTGCTTCACCCCAGCGGTCAATCAGTCGATCTTGTAATTCAGCTTGAAAAGTAGCGGCGGCCCGATAGGTTGAGGGCAAATCGAGCTCGCGGCTCATACAACTAGCGACAGCCACCGGGTCGGGGGAGACGGCTCGTGCTTTGCGGGCAACCTCGATCGCATTTCGGCCATATGACGTCTGCAACCAGTCCACAATCTCGCTCACTGGGGCATTGTGGCAAGGATTTCACCTTACAAACCGCACTTATCCACAACCGAAGAATCCTGAGCGACCCATTTGGGTCGCTCAGGATTCTTCGTTAGGTGAGGATTCTGCGTTAGCACTCGGTTTGACGGAGTGCTAAATGCGTTTTAGCCTTTGCTTAGCACTCGCCTAAGGTGGGTGCTAATGCCGAAATCTTTGGTTGGCCCCGCGACGGCAACCGCCGATTTCAGCAAATGTCCTTGTTCGTATCGACAATCCCGCAAGGGGGAGGTCAGAACGTGTCAGTCGTTCTTAAGCCACTTGAAGACCGCATTGTGGTCCAGGCACTCGACGCTGAGCAGACAACTGCTTCAGGTCTTGTAATTCCAGATACTGCAAAAGAAAAGCCCCAAGAAGGCAAAGTTGTTGCAGTTCCAGATGTTCTCGACCCTGACGCAAAGCCATTTGCTGTCAAGGTTGGAGACACCGTCATTTTCTCCAAGTATGGCGGTACCGAAGTGAAGTACGGCGGTCAGGAATACCTGATCCTTTCACTTCGCGATGTCCTCGCTGTAGTCGAGAAATAACCACTTGCTGCACCCCGAACCTCGCGTTCGGGGTGCATCTTTTTGAGAAGGTTTAGAAAATGTCAAAGCTTGTTGAATTCGATGAAGGCGCTCGTCGCGCCCTCGAACGTGGCGTTAATGCGCTCGCCGACGCTGTCAAAGTAACGCTTGGGCCTAAGGGTCGTAACGTTGTACTTGATAAAAAATGGGGCGCCCCAACCATCACTAACGATGGTGTGACTATTGCAAAAGAAGTTGAACTCGAAGATCCATTTGAGAACTTGGGTGCTCAACTCGTAAAAGAAGTTGCAACCAAAACTAACGACATTGCTGGTGACGGCACCACCACTGCAACCGTGCTTGCACAGGCTTTCGTTAAAGAAGGTTTGAAAGTGGTTGCTGCTGGCGCTGCTCCAATGGATATTAAAAAAGGCATCGAAGCCGCAGTTGCAGCTCTCAAAGAAGAACTACTTAATGCTGCTCGACCAGTTGCAAACCAAGAAGAAATCGCACAGGTTGCGACAATTTCTTCGCAGGATCGTGGCATTGGCGAATTGATTGCTGAAGCATTCGCCAAGGTCGGCAAAGATGGTGTCATCTCAGTCGAAGAATCCTCCGCAACCGGTCTTGAACTTGAATTCACTGAAGGCATGCAGTTCGACAAGGGCTACATCTCGCCTTACATGGTTACTGATCCAGAGCGGATGGAAGCAATCTTGGAAGATGCTTACTTGCTACTTGTTCAGGGCAAGGTTTCTTCCATCCAAGAACTATTGCCTTTGTTGGAAAAAGTTTCTCAGACCGGAAAGCCACTATTCATCATCGCTGAAGATGTTGATGGCGAAGCACTCTCCACTCTCGTTGTGAACAAAATCCGTGGCATCTTCAACAGTGCCGCAGTCAAGGCACCAGCTTTTGGCGATCGCCGCAAAGCTATGTTGCAAGACATTGCAGTCTTGACTGGCGCGCAGGTTGTCGCTCCAGAAATCGGTTTGAAGCTCGACCAAGTTGGTCTAGAAGTTCTTGGCCAAGCGCGTCGCGTTGTTATCTCTAAAGACAACACCACAATCGTCGACGGTGCAGGTTCTGCTGATGAAGTTGCAGCTCGAGTCACGCAGTTGCGTAGTGAAATTGAACGCACTGACAGTGAATGGGATCGCGAAAAACTCCAAGAGCGAGTTGCGAAACTTGCCGGTGGTGTTTGTGTCATCAAAGTTGGCGCTCACACTGAAGTTGAGTTGAAAGAAAAGAAACACCGCATCGAAGACGCTGTTTCGGCAACCCGTGCAGCCATCGATGAAGGCATTGTTGCTGGTGGTGGCTCAGCGCTCGTCACAGCATCGAAAGTGCTCGACGATTTGCTCGGACTCGAAGGCGACATTCGCACTGGTGTTGGAATTGTCCGCGCTGGTGTGGTTGAACCACTTCGTTGGATTGCTGAAAACGGCGGCGAAAACGGATACGTGGTTGTGGCTAAAGTCAAAGAAACTGGTCTTGGTTACAACGCCGCGACTGGTGTCTATGGTGACTTGATTGCAGCTGGTGTTTTGGATCCAGTGAAAGTTACCCGCTCAGCTCTTGAAAACGCAGCTTCAATTGCAGCGATGTTGCTAACCACAGAGGCACTTGTAGTAGAGAAGCCCGAAGTTCAAGAAGACACCCACGGTCACGGCCACTCACATGGCCCAGGCGGACACTCGCACTAATTACTGAACAACAACTAAGGCCCCCGATTTCTCGGGGGCCTTAGTTGATTGGAATGGACATTCAATGAAGTTTGTCTTGCGGGTCTTGCTGTGTGAGTGCTTACGCGGTTAGGCGCTTGATCTTGCGATTAGCCAAGATGCGTTCGCGGTCATCTTCGCTCATGCCGCCCCAGATTCCGTAAGGTTCACGAACCGAGAGTGCATGTGCCGCACATTGTGCGATCACCGGACATGTTGCACAAACAGATTTTGCATAAGCCTCGCGTCGTGCACGGGCTTGACCTCGCTCGCCGTCTGGATGGAAGAAAGCTTCAGGGTCTTCGTTACGGCAAGCTGCGTCGTATTGCCACTCCCAAACCTCAATGATTGGCATTGGGAGTCTTGAGATGTCAGCCATGGCTTCCTCCTGGTTAGGTAGCGTGAGCATATCAATCGTTGCAAAGGTTGGTCAAGTACCTCATATTGCAACGCTTTGGCCCATAAAAAGCGACAAATCGGTCAAAATAGCGTTGCAAAGTGATTCAATATTGCACAACTTCAAAAGATGCGTGATGTAAGTAACAGATAGACAATTCGCACATGACCGCCGAATCCGACAACCCGCTAGATGAGGTGACCTTTACCGTCGCCTCAGTTGCGCGACGACTCGGCGTAGCCCCAGCCACATTACGAACTTGGGATCGGCGTTATGGGCTCGGACCATCGGGTCACACCGCTGGTTTGCATCGCCGTTACAACGAATCTGATTTGCGTCGACTTGAAATCATGCGGCGTTTGGTTAACCAAGGCACTCCAGCATCTGAAGCTGCTCGAGCTGCAATGAAAATTTCATTGTCTTCGGTTGAAATCGAGAATGACATCACCCCTGTAGGTGAATTAAGCGTTACCGATCTAAGTTTGGTAGAAGCACCGGCTCGGGCTTTGGCCCGAACTGCATTGGCACTCGACAGCACTGGCTGCATGGCTTTAATCAATCAAGCTCTTGGGACCTACGGAGCGAAAGCAACCTGGAGTGAAATTATCTCGCCCGTGTTGACATCTGTTGGAGAACGTTGGCTCAACACTGGTCGTGGGATTGAAGTGGAGCATGTGCTGTCACAGTCCATTAGCAGCGCGCTTTTTCAATACACCGGCGAACTCATTCGACCACGAAATCATCGCACGATTTTGATGACAGCCTCTGCTGAAGAGCAACACACTTTGCCACTGCTCGCTACCTCCGCAATTTTGAAAGAACAGCAGATTGGTTGCAGTTTCTTAGGTCCGCGAGTTCCGGTAAATTCTTTGAGTTCCGCAATCAAGCGCATTGGGCCGGCAGCTGTGTTTATTTGGTCCCAAACAGAAGACACTGGGGATTCGTATCATCTAGCGGAATTGCCCCAAATGCGTCCAGCCACCAAATATGTTTTAGGTGGTCCAGGCTGGCAGCCTGGTTGGCCACCACATTTTGTTCGTGTCACTGATCTAGATGACGCAATCAATCTCTTGAAGGCTGCAGCCCTCGCGTAGTTTCTGCCGATTCATCCGCCGCTAAACTTCGGCCATTCTCTAGACGTATAAGGGTGATGATGGACAAGTACCCCCTCGGCCAGCTTGATGAATTCAACGCCAAATTTGGATTCACCGGCCTCACTTACGACGATGTGCTGCTATTGCCTGCGGCCAGCGATATCGTGCCGAGCGAGGTAGACACCAGCACTCGATTGACTCGCAACATCTCCCTGCGCATTCCTTTAGTTTCATCTGCAATGGACACCGTCACGGAAGCTCGAATGGCAATCGCGATGGCGCGCCAGGGCGGGGTTGGCGTTCTACATCGTAATCTTTCTATCGCTGAACAAGCCGAACAAGTCGATCTTGTTAAGCGTTCGGAAGCTGGCATGATCACAAACCCAGTCACTTGCTCACCAGACAACACACTGGGCGAAGTTGATGAGATGTGTGGGCACTACCGAATTAGTGGTCTACCGGTGGTTGATGAAAATAATGTTTTGGTCGGCATCATCACGAACCGCGATATGCGTTTTGAAGATGATCGCAACCGCCCAGTCCGAGAAGTCATGACCCGCGAAGGTTTAGTAACTGCCAAAGTTGGAATCGCATCCGATGCAGCACTTGAGCTTCTTCGCAAACACAAGATTGAAAAACTGCCACTCATCGACGACGCTGGCAAACTAAAAGGGCTAATGACCGTCAAAGACTTTGTGAAAAAAGATCAATACCCAGATGCTACGAAAGACAGTGCAGGCCGATTGATGGTTGGCGCTGCGGTTGGTGTTGGCGAAGATGCGTATGCGCGCACCATGGCGTTGGTTGATGCTGGAGTTGATTTCGTTGTGGTTGATACTGCACACGGTCACTCATCAGCTGTCATCAACATGGTCAGTCGCTTAAAAGCTGACACCAAAATTGATGTGATTGGTGGCAACATTGCTACTAAAGATGCTGCTGAGGCACTTATTGCGGCCGGCGCAGATGCCATCAAGGTTGGAGTCGGTCCAGGTTCGATCTGCACCACCCGTGTGGTTGCAGGTGTTGGTGTTCCACAGGTCACTGCAATCTTTGCCGCTGCACTGGCTGCAAAACCAGCAGGTGTACCGGTGATTGGTGATGGTGGCCTGCAATACAGTGGCGATATTGCCAAGGCATTGGTGGCAGGAGCTGACACTGTCATGGTGGGTTCGCTATTGGCTGGTTGCGCCGAAGCGCCCGGCGAAGTGGTTTTCATCAACGGCAAGCAATACAAGGCATATCGCGGAATGGGTTCGCTCGGTGCGATGGAATCACGCGGCCCGAAGCGCTCGTTCTCTAAAGACCGTTACTTCCAAGACGACGTTTTAAGTGATGACAAACTTGTGCCTGAAGGCATAGAAGGCCAGGTTCCGTACAAAGGCCCACTCTCCATGGTGGCGCACCAACTTGTTGGTGGCTTGCGCGCATCAATGGGATACGCCGGTGCCGCTACCGTGGTTGATCTTCAGCGCAATGGTCGCTTTGTTCGCATCACCCCAGCTGGTTTGAAAGAAAGTCATCCGCATGATGTGCAGATGACTGTTGAAGCTCCGAACTACCACAGCCGATAGGAAAAATCATGAGTGAAATTGAAATCGGCTTAAGCAAGCGCGCTCGTCAGGCTTTTTCTTTTGATGATGTGTCCGTAGCGCCAATGCGTCGTACCCGTGACCCAGAAGACGTATCTCTAGCCTGGAAAATCGATGCTTACGCGTTTGATCATCCGATTGTTGCCGCACCAAATGATTCCGTGGCATCACCCGAAACCGTGGTTGAGATTGCCGGTCTTGGCGGGCTATCCATCTTGGATCTTGAAGGTTTGTGGACACGATACGAAGATCCAACCGCTGCATACGAGCAAATCCGCACTGCGGCTCGGGTTGATCAAAACAAAGTTTTACAAAAGGTATATGCCGAGCCGATCAAACCTGAATTGGTCGCTGCGCGAGTTGCCCAACTTCGGGCAGCAGGCATCACTGTTGCAGGCGCATTAAGCCCACAAAAAACTTTGCAGTTTGCAAAAACTATTGTGGATGCCGGCGTTGATATTTTCGTAGTCCGTGGCACCACCATTTCGGCTGAACATGTTTCAAGTCGTGGTGAAACTTTGAACCTAAAAGAGTTCATCTATGAACTCGACGTTCCAGTTATTGCAGGTGGCGTCGCTAGTTACAAAGCTGCCCTGCACCTAATGCGCGCTGGGGCTGCAGGTGTGCTGGTTGGGTTTGGTGGCGGTGCCACTCACACCACCATCGATGTACTTGGACTGCGGGTTCCAATGGCTACTGCAGTTAGCGATGTTGCAGCTGCACGGCGGGACTACATGGATGAATCAGGTGGCCGCTACGTGCATGTGATTGCTGACGGTGCCATGGGCAGTAGTGGTTCGATTGTGAAAGCACTGGCCTGTGGTGCTGATGCAGTTGTGGTTGGTTCAGTTCTTTCCCGAGCAAACAACGCACCTGGGCAAGGCAAGCACTGGGGTCGGGAAGCAGCACATGCTGACCTGCCGCGCGGCCATATTGCTGAGTTCGGCACGGTCGGCAGCTTCAGCGAAATCTTGCACGGACCCTCTGAGGTTGCCGATGGCACGATGAACCTAACTGGTGCTGTCCGCAAAGCAATTGCATCTTGTGGCTACACCGACGTTAAGGATTTCCAGCGCGTCGAATTAATCATCAACTAAAGCCACTTTTTAGTTTTTGAACTAATCTCGGAGCATGCCTTTAGTTCCTGAAGTAATTGCTACGCACGCACCACTTTTCCAAAATCTGGCGCGAATTCCGATTAGTTCGCAGAGCGAATAGGAGGTTCGTAGTCCGTTAACTTCGGATGTGATTGCGAGCATCCAGTTGAGTTCTACTGACGATGTCGCAATCGCATTTTCGGAAGCTCGCAAAGCCCAGGTCGAGTGGGTCAAAAAACCAATCGCAAAGCGTGCCGCAATTCTGCGGGAGTTTGCCGAGTTGGTAATCGCTGATCAATCAACCGCGCTGGATATTGTGCAACTTGAAAATGGCAAAGCCCGCGGTAATGCTCACGACGAATTGCTCGATGTTGTTCTGACAGTGCAGTACTACACCAAACGCGCCGCAAAACTCTTGAAACCAAAGCGTCGCCAAGGTGCATTTCCAGTTGTCACAAAAACCACCGAAGTTCATCATCCAATAGGCGTGGTTGGTTTTATTTCGCCGTGGAACTATCCACTAACGCTTGCGATCTCGGATATGTTGCCTGCGCTTTTGGCGGGTAATGCCGCAGTTTTAAAACCAGACCTTCAAACTTCATTCTCGGCCTTGTGGGCAGTGCAGAAACTTTATGCGGCAGGTGTGCCACTTGGGCTGATTCAAGTTGTGATCGGTGAAGGTTCAGATCTTGGTCCGGCAATGGTCGAGCATTCTGACTACATCATGTTCACCGGTTCCACCCGAGTGGGACGCATTGTTGCTGCAAGCGCGGGCCAACGGTTGATTGGCGCATCGATGGAGCTGGGTGGAAAAAACACCATGGTGGTTCACAAAAGTGCCGCCATCGCGAAAGCTGTGGAACAAGCGAAGCGCGGTGCCTTCGCAAATGCTGGGCAGCTTTGCATTGGTACTGAG
The DNA here is from genome assembly GCA_041170125.1 of Actinomycetota bacterium. Classification (GTDB taxonomy): domain Bacteria; phylum Actinomycetota; class Actinomycetes; order S36-B12; family UBA5976; genus JAFMIT01. Next base: position 1,508 of record JBEAZM010000023.1, on the reverse strand, counting down.
CGAATCGCGGTACACGCTGACATTTACGACGAGTTTGTGGCTGCATTTGCTAAAGCGGTTGATGAGATGAAAATCCAAAACACCATCGGTTGGGGAAGCGACCTTGGGGTTTTAATCAGCGAAAAACAATTGCAAACCACAGAACGGCATGTGGCGGAAGCGGTAGCTATAGGGGCGAGGGTTGTGGCTGGTGGCAGTCGCGCGACCAACGCCGGACCTCTCGCGTACCGACCAACCGTTCTCATCAATGTTCCTGCGGAGGCCGAAGTTTGCAACGTCGAAACTTTTGGGCCAGTTTGCAGCATTTACAAATGGCAGAGTGATGACGAGTTGGTTGAGTTCATCAACAACACTGAGTACGGCCTGAGTGCTGCCATCGTGGCATCTAACTCGGCCTGGGCCAATGCAATCGCAAAACGAATCCGAGCAGGTGCCGTAAACATCAACGACTCATTCGCTGCGGCTTATGCCAGCATCGATGCGCCAATGGGTGGAATGAAAGCGAGTGGAGTTGGCCGCCGGCATGGTGCGAATGGCATTCTGAAATACACCGAATCCCAAACTATTGCTGAGCAACGTTGGATAAACCTTGGTCCTCAAAAAGGAATGACTGACGAAACTTGGGCAAACTTCACTTCCAAGTCTTTGAAGTTCTTGCGGTGGTTGCGATGAGCAAAGATTTTGATGTTGTCGTCATAGGTTCAGGTTTTGGTGGCAGCGTTTCGGCGCTTCGCTTGACTGAGAAGGGTTATCGGGTGGCTGTAATCGAAGCCGGCCGTCGATTCGAAGATTCTGATTTTCCAAAAACTTCATGGGACATAAAAAACTTTTTATTTGCACCTGCAATTGGTTGCACCGGCATTCATCGCATTCATTTACTGAACGACGTTGTGGTGCTTGCCGGCGCTGGTGTTGGCGGCGGTTCTTTGGTCTACGCAAATACGATGTATCAGCCGACCGATAAATACTTCAACGATCCACTTTGGTCTGACATCACTGATTGGAAAGCCGAACTTGAACCTTGGTATGACCAAGCTCGAAAAATGCTCGGTGTCGAAGACAACCCGCGGATGACGCCGATGGATGATGAGATGAAAAAAGTGGCTGAGTCGATGGGGCGTGGCGACACATTTCGGCTGACACCAGTCGCAGTTCACTTCGGTGCCACGGCTGAACATGAGGACCCATATTTTGGTGGCGTCGGACCGCGTCGGAGTGGTTGCACCCATTGTGGTGAGTGCATGACTGGATGTCGACACAACGCAAAAAATACTTTGCCAAAAAACTACTTAGGGCTTGCTGAAAAAGCCGGCGCCAAAGTATTTCCGAATCAAACTGTCACAGACCTGAAGCAGGTCGGGGATAAGTGGCAGATAACGGTCCGAGCTACGACTGGAACTGGCAAGAGTAACTACACCGCCGAACAAGTTATTTTTGCGGCAGGCGCTTACAACACCACGCGTTTGTTGTTGGATTTCCAATCTCGTGGCCGATTACCAAAACTCTCA
>JBEAZM010000022.1:0-2514 GCA_041170125.1 Actinomycetota bacterium | reverse complement strand
GGTCGAACCTGGCAAATGTCTACCATCCAGGTCGACTTTCAGTTGCCTCAGAGGTTTGAACTCGAATACACAGCGGCCGATGGAACTCGGCAGCGTCCCATCATGATTCACCGTGCGTTGTTTGGCTCGATTGAGCGATTCTTTGGTGTCTTGCTTGAGCATTACGCCGGGGCCTTTCCAGCTTGGCTAGCTCCAGTGCAAGTGGTTGGTATTCCAATTACTGAGTCACATGTCGATTACCTAAAAGATGTTGCTAAAGAACTTCGAGAGCATCAGGTGCGTGTCGAAGTTGATGCTTCGGACGATCGCATGCAGAAGAAGATTCGAAATGCCCAGTCCCAGAAAGTGCCATTCATGTTGATTGCAGGGGATGAAGACATCGCAAAAGGCGCTGTCTCCTTCCGTTACCGTAACGGTGAGCAAAAGAATGGCGTGCTAATCGCTGATGCCGTCGCTGAAATCATCGATGCAATCGCAGTGCGGCGGTAAGTGAAATGTCAGCTGCATGGGAACGACTTTGGGCGCCACATCGAATTGAATACATTCGAGCCGGTGCGGCACCACATGAAGAGGTTTGTCCTTTCTGTGTAGCTCCAGAGAAATCCGACGTGGAAGGGCTAATGGTTTTTCGTGGCGAAACTGCTTTCGTCGTAATGAATCTCTACCCCTACAACACAGGACATTTGTTGGTTTGTCCGTATCGCCATTTCGGTGAATATGCAGATGCGACCACTGCAGAGGTTGCAGAGATTGGGGCATTGACCCAACGTGCAGTAAAAGTCATTCGAGCAGTTTCTGGGGCACATGGATTCAACATCGGCATGAATCAAGGCTCACTTGCTGGTGCTGGTATAGCTGGTCATCTTCATCAACACATCGTGCCGCGATGGAGTGGTGACTCGAACTTCATGCCAGTCATTGGAGGCACCAAAGTGCTGCCACAGCTGCTTGAGGAAACTCGAAAGTTGATCGTCGACGGTTGGTCAAATGTTAGATAACCAAAAAGCGCGCTCAATGGCTGCCCATGTTGTTGAGCCAGTTGCCAGTTTGTTGTTGAGGCTTCGGATAAAGCCCAATCAGGTCACAGTATTTACAGCATTTGCAACCTCCATTATTTTGTTGAGCACTTGGCCCCAAGGAAATTTTTTAATCGGCGCATTACTCGCAATGCCATTTGTTTTTGGGGACCTGCTGGACGGAACCATGGCGAGATTAAGTGGGGAGAATTCGCGGTATGGAAGTTTTCTTGATTCGGTTCTAGACCGAGTTACGGATGCCGCAATTTTTGGAAGTCTAATTTGGTATTTTGCTAATAATCAAAACTCTCAAATGGTTGCGACTTCAACCCTAGCGCTCTCATCCGCACTTCTGATTTCTTACATTCGAGCTAAAGCGGATGCGGTATCTGCAGATGCCAAAGTTGGAATCATGGAGCGTTCAGAGCGGATTGCGGTAATCGCTGTTGGTGTTTTCACATTCAGCGCTGGAATAACTTGGGCTTTAGAAGTGGCTGTTGCGGTCGTAGCGGTTCTCAATTTGGTCACTGTCTATCAACGCATGCTCTCGGTAAAGCGGAGTATCGATGTCGATAGCTGAGCGGCTGTCCCTTCTAAGTTTCAAATTTGCTTGGGCGGCGGCACGGTTTTTACCAAAATCAGTTTTTGTCAGCCTTTTCATTCTCGCTGGACGCTTTGTATTTTGGCGCAACGGCAATCAAATTAAACGTTTGAAATTCAATCTTGCTCTCGTGCTTGGTAGCGAGCCGGATTCTGCTCAGGTTTTAAGTCTAAGCCGCTCAGCATTTCTGAACTACATGCGTTATTGGGCCGAGCTTTTTGCTCTCGCATCGGTATCGAATGATGACCTTCACAAATATGTAGATTTTGTAGGACTAGAAATCTTGCAAAATGCTGTAAATCGTGGAAACGGGGTGCTGGTTGTTGCCCCGCATTCCGGAAACTGGGATCTGGCTGGCGCCGTAGCCGCGACTGAATTTGGGCGACTGACATCAGTTGCTGAAAGGCTCAAGCCAGAAGAACTTTTTCAATTATTCGTGAAATCACGCGAGCCCCGCGGTATCGAAATCTTGCCGCACCGAGGTGGGGAGAGACCCGCTTTTGAGATTCTGATAGATCGGTTAGTTTCTGGCGGATTAGTCGGCATGGCAACTGATCGCGATATGTCGCGATCAGGTGTCCCGGTTAATTTTTTTGGAGCACAAGCGAAAATGCCAAGCGGCCCCGCGCGATTGTTCCAAAAAACCAACTGTGCTGTGGTTCCAGTTAAAGTCTTTTTCGTTGGCCAGAAGACCAGAATTGAATTTCTGTCCGAACTTGAGATGACTGGCACCATTGAGGCCGACACCCAAGTAATGGCTGATGTTTTGGCCGAGATCATTCGGGCGAACCCAAACAACTGGTTCATGCTTCAACAGATTTGGTTGGATCATCCAAAGGAATGGGGTGGCCGATGAGAATAGGCATAGTTTGTCCATACGACTGGTCTGTTCCAGGA
>JBEAZM010000021.1:0-4626 GCA_041170125.1 Actinomycetota bacterium | reverse complement strand
TTTTGGTGAGGCCCCATAATTTTATAGAGACGAGATTAATTCCTTTAAAGCCCGCGGTGTTGGAACGCGACCACTCAGCACCACAACTCCATCAATCACCAAACCTGGTGTGCTCATCACTCCATAGGCCAGGATGTCTTCGTACTCGGTCACTTTTTCGTAAACAGCTTCGATTCCGATTTCAGCAACGACTTGCTTGGTGACTCTTTCGAGCGTCTCACAGTTCTTGCATCCGGGACCCAGAATTTTGATATCCACTTTTACTCCTAAAGAATCCAGTTAAACAAATATCCAACAGTGATGATTCCGAGAGCTACAACTCCAGCGAACATCGCGAGCAGTTGAATTTTCATGACACGCTTTAGCATCATCATTTCGGGGAAACTCAATGCAATAACTGACATCATGAATGCCAATAGAGTTCCAATGGGAACACCTTTAGCCATCAACGCCTCGAAGATTGGCAGCACTCCAGTTGCGTTTGCATATATTGGAATGCCAACTAAAACCGCAATCACCACCGCGAATGGATTGTCTGCCCCTAGGAACCTGGAGAACGTCTGGGCTGGAATCCATCCATGAATTGCCGCACCGAGAGTCAAACCAGCCAAAATGTATGGAATTAGTTTTCGATAAATAGCACGAGCTTCATCTACAGCTTGTTGTCTGCGTTGCTCAATTGAGTAGCGAAGGGAAACAGAGTTGATTGCTGCTGTACGCCGTTCAAATACGAATGGTTCAATCCACTTCTCCGCTTTGATTGCGCCTAGGAAGTAGCCTGCCAAGATGGAAACGGCTAATCCAGCCGCTGCATATAAAAGTGCAAGCTTCCAGCCAAACAAAGCGAAGAGCATGAAGAAAGCAACTTCGCTCACTAGTGGACTGGCTATTAGAAAAGTCATCGTGATGCCGATGGGGATCCTGGATCCGACAAAACCAATGAAAATCGGCACTGAACTACAGGAGCAAAATGGAGTAACCGTCCCTAGAACTGCCGCCACGCCATGTCCCCAGCCCTGGCGTTTGTTTCCTAGATACTTTTCGGTCTTTTCTAATGAGATGAAACTTTGGACATAAGTTACAAAAAAAGTGATGCCAGTTAAAAGCAGTGAGATTTTGATTAGATCGTAAAGAAAGAAATGAAGAGAATTCACCAGTCGATTCGTCTCACTCAATCCGAAAGTTTCGAAAAACAACAAATCCCAGATGCGTTCGTTTATCACGTATAGCAATACCCAAACTAATGTGAGAAGGCTGATCCGCTTTATCGCTACGCGATTAGGAACAGGTTTTTGGAGATTGAGTGAGACGGACATGGTTAGCAGCAGCTTTCAGTTGAATCAGTACAGCAATTTGTGACACCGCCACAGCAGTCGGTGGTGGTTTTGATTTCGATTGTCATTTCAGCTCCTTTCTCATATCGAAGTTTTTCTATATGAAATGGTACACCTGTAGACGGTTTCTTGAAAGTATGCTCGGCTTATGGCGCGATCGTTGTCAATCAAACCGACACCTGCAAAGCTCAGTATGCGAGCTTTACAGTTCAAGGCGCTGGGCGATGAGACCCGGTTGAAAATCTTGCTGGACGTAGCCGCTGGTGAAAACCAAGAAGAATGCGTCTGCAACTTGACTCCAAGCAGTGGCCTGTCACAGCCAACAATTAGTCATCACCTCAAAATCTTGGTTGAAGCTGGTCTGCTAGATCGTGCCCAACGCGGTAAGTGGGCTTATTACAGCCTCACTGAAACTGCGAAAAAGTTGATCGATCTAAATTGAAATTTTTAGTTCGAAGAGTTTGGCCGCTGCTGATTGGTTTTTTGACAGGTTTGTTTATTTTTTCGCTTGGCTCAGACGTGTGGGAAGCTTTCTTATTTTTGCTACTAGTAAATGTGGCAGGTTATTTTTACTTCACCAAGAAGATTTCCTAAATCTGAATTAAACCCAAGGTCAGCAGAATCGTGAAAGCCCACAGTGGTGCACCGGAAGCCCACTTTAACTTGGGGTTAACCCAGTCACCACCTTGGCGCCCAAAGAGTTCCAAAAGTGAGGTAATAAATGTTGGCAGTAGCAACCAAGCAAATGTTCCCCTCAAGGCTGCATCACTTGGGTTTTCACCAAGTAAAGTTTTAGAGAGCAAAATTCCAATCACCAGTAAAAGTGAGAACCTAAACAGCCCTCGTGGTAACCACTTATGAATAATCGGAAAATTCGGTAAGTCATCTTCCCAAATCTTCAACGCAATTGGAATCACCAAGACAAACATTGCCACAATTGAAGATGTGGTTATACCAAAGAATGGTGTGGCGATGAACAGAAAAATCACGGCTCTAAGCAATATTGCACCGAACGCATAACTTCTAGTCTGGCTAGGAAGTTTTTGTGGATGCACTTCAAGACAACGCTGAGGAAACAACCGAAGCGCAATGTCCTCGCCAGCCATTCGAATCAGCACTCCAAAGAAACCCGCCCACCGAATCAACTCAATTTCGTCTTGAGTTACGAGTTCCAATCCAGAAAGTCCATTCAGTGCTTTCAACATACTTCCAGCAGCAAATGCAACAAAAACCGGAGGCATCACGTAGTCAAAAACACGCTCAATCCAGGATTCTCGATCCACTACCTTTCGACGTAGCGGCCGAATAACATGAACTAGCAAAGGCAGTGATGTCAATAAAACCGCAAGTCCTAGAAGCATGCGGTAATCAGCTGCGATTTGGATTTCTCCTTGAATGAATGCAATAAGTGAAATCGTTATAAACGCAAATGCACCGGATAGAGAATCAATGAAACTTAACAACACGAGAATAAAGAGAACAGTATTCGACGGCAGTGCAATCTGATCTGGGTTACTAATCGCATCAATGGCCGCAATAGAGGCAGCAAGTAACCAAACAAAAACGTTTCCTGAACCAAAAACAACTCGGAACCAGCTGCCGTCCACCAGAATGCGCGGTAACACAGCGCTACGGAATCCAGTTTGGTTGATTAGTCCTGCGATTAATGCATCAAGTTGTCGACTTCCAACTGGGCGATTTGGAAAAGTTAAATCCCCATATCCAGGTTCTTCCATTCCAGCTGCTTTTAATTTTTTAGTCACAACTGCCGCAAGTTTGGCTTGAGAATTTCGACGTTGACCATCCGGAGACGGTGTTTTTGCCAAGCCACCAACCCCACCAAGAGCAAGTAGAGAACCTGCAGCAACAACTATCCCCGTGGTTGTTACAACATTGACTGCAGGGTCATACAAAGCAAGATTGTGTTGAGCGGCTCGTAAAAGTGAGACTTCTGTGGCATTCGTAAAAGCAGCAACCTCGCTTGGTGGAGCAAAGCCAACAATGTTGGAATCAGAATCTAGGGAGACTGCACCAACAACAACCACAGGATCGTCTGTTATTGAGATGGCATTAAAAACCACACTGTGGGTTTCATTTGGCTCGAGATTTGTCGGCATCATTGCGACAGCACTCAAACGTCCCGCTGAGTCTGTGCTACCAGTAAAAAATTGAATTGGATCTGAATAGGCTGTAGCTGTAACAAGACTGTTGGGCTTTAGCCCATTGGAATCAATCCGTATTTCTACTTCAGAGATATTGATTCCCGATTGAATTTCTAATTCAGCAACCAGTACAGGCTCTGGTTCGTTGAAGAAATTATCGGGTAGACCTGGTACCTGTAGTTCAGATGAATCATCTGATTCCTCGCCATCAACCGTTTCGCCTGGTTTCTCGGTAGGAGAAGGTTGACTTGTTGGTTCAGATGGTGAAGGTGTGACATTTGGTTGAGAAGGTTCAGGTTCAGTAGGAGTTGGTTGGACAGAGGCTGTGTTAGTCGGTTTTGGATTCTTGGTTGGACTTGGAGTTGGTGTTGGTGCGGCAGTGACCGTTACCGACGCTTGAACCGAACCACTTAAGTAACTATTTGAATCCGTTGGAGTGAAATTTGCAGTTAATGTCGCGGTACCCACACCAACCGGGGACACAGACGAGCCGATCACCGTGAATACAGCAGGGTTGGAACTTGTGTAATCCCAAGTTCCTGCCGCGTTTGAAGTCGGGGGTGTTATTGAGGTTGCACCATTGCCGACACGTAAATTCAAATCCGACAAAGTCCCCAAAACGGGGGCAACCGCTGTCAACTCGGTCATCACCTTTAGTGAGAAATATGTGTTTGTCAATGAACTCCAGGTGCTTCCGTTGTTGGATGTCCATGCGGTAGGAGTGCTTCCAAGGTAAGTGGTTGGAGCGCTCGAAGTGAACTTCCACCCGAGAGTTCCAGATGCCGAACCATTCATCACTATGAAGTATTCCGTGTTTGGCGAAAGATTCACATCAGAAGGAAGCGGTACCGTATAAGTTTCATTGCTCCAGGCGTCAGTCGCCTTGGTGTGAATGGTTGAGATTAAGTTACCTGGCTGACCCGAATTTGAGCTTCGAAGTGAGATAGTGAATTGCGATGCCGACCCTGAAGTATTCGATTCGTTGGCCCCACGAAACATAACTTGCAAAGTTGATAACTCGCCACCTAAGTCATCCGTAGTGAAACTTTGTGCAAGGTATACGTTGTTTGAAGACTTCCACGCACCGTCGTTTAAGTTGTCGTAAACCGTAACTGGTCCAGCAGAATTTG
>JBEAZM010000020.1:0-4397 GCA_041170125.1 Actinomycetota bacterium | reverse complement strand
GTACTGGAAGCAGCTGAAGTTGGTTTTGGAGCCAGCGGGCGAAATGGTGGCTGGTTCTCGGCGCTCTTTCCAGCTGACATGGATAAGCTCAGCAAACTTTCAAATCCACAAGCAGCTGTAGCGATGCAACATGAAATGTTCGCAGTTGTGCAGCGCATCGGTGAAGAGTTAAGACTCAACCACATTGAAGCTGACTGGCATCAAGGTGGAACTTTCACAGGGATTCGCACAAAGGTTCAAGCAGCGCGGGCTCAAACCGAGGCACGCTGGTGGCGAGATTGGGGATTCTCCGAAGCAGATTTTCGACTGCTTGATCGTGACTCTGCCGCCGCTAAAGTAAATATGACTGAATTGCTGGGGGCCTCTTTCACTCCGCATTGCGCTCGGGTTCATCCATTGAAATTAGTTCGAGGATTGGCAAAAGCCGTTGAAGCGCTTGGTGGAAACATTTTTGAGCAAACGACTGTGTCACGGTTAGATGCCGAAGAGGTTCAACTCGCTTCTGGCCATCGAGTTCGCGCCCACCGAGCGGTGATTCGAGCAACTGAGGCATACACGTCCAAATTTCCAAAACAAAAGCGCGAAGTTGCACCGGTTTACTCGCTGATGGTGGCCACTGAACCGCTGCCGCAAGACGTCTGGGATGAGATTGGGTTGCGAAAGTATGAGACTTTTGCGGATTATAGACATTTGATTATTTACGGCCAACGCACGGCAGATGATCGAATCGCTTTTGGTGGACGTGGCGCCCCTTATCACTTCAACAGCAACATCGATGCGAAGCATGAACTCCACCCACCGACGCATGATGCGATTTGGCGGGAATTAGTCGAAGTGTTTCCTACTTTGCGAGACTTTAAGCGCACCCACAACTGGGGTGGGGCACTAGGTATCGCCCGCGACTGGACGGCAAGTGTCGGTCGCCATTCGGCTGGTTTTTTCCAAGCCGGTGGCTACGTAGGTGATGGCTTGGGAACATCCGCTCTAGCAGGACAAACGCTCGCTGAATTACTTACTGAACGCACAACTGTTCGGACAGCCTTACCTTGGGTCAATCATCAGAGTCGAAAATGGGAGCCCGAGCCTCTGCGATGGCTAGGAGTTAATGCTGGATTGCGCGTAATGTCGGTAGCCGATGGTGAAGAAAGAATTTCCGGAAAGCCATCACTGATTGCGAAAACTTTTAATCGTTTTGTTCGCAGTTAAGCGTCTTCACGCTCAACCGCGGCCAACTGACCACACGCACCATCGATTTCCCGACCACGGGTGTCGCGCATGGTCACGCGAATGCCTTTGGCCTCGAGCCGACGAATGAACTCGCGTTCCACTTTTGGGTCACTCGCGGTCCACATGGATCCCGGTGTTGGGTTAAGTGGAATTAAGTTCACATGTACCAATTGGCCAGCCAACAAATCACCGAGCATGTCCGCTCGCCACGCCTGATCGTTTATGTCTTTGATCATGGCGTACTCAATTGAAACTCGTCGACCTGTTTGGTCGGCGTAATACCAGGCGGCATCTAGAACTTCGTCGACTTTGTAGCGAGTATTAATCGGAATCAGTGTGTCACGTAGCTCATCATCGGGAGCATGCAGTGAAACTGCTAACCGCACTGGAATTTTTAAGTCAGCTAGTTGCCGAATTTTTGGCACCAGACCTACGGTTGAGACCGTAATGCTGCGAGCGCTGATTCCCATACCTTCAGGAGCAGGCGCGATTAATCGTTTGACTGCTGCAACCGTGCGCTCATAGTTGGCAAGTGGCTCCCCCATACCCATAAACACAATGTTTGAGACTCGACCGGGACCACCTGGCACTTCGTTTCGAGCCAGAGCTCGCGCGCCAACCATGACTTGTTCAACGATTTCAGCGGTTGAGAGATTGCGGGTTAACCCCGCCTGACCGGTTGCACAAAATGGACAGTTCATCCCGCACCCAGCTTGGGAAGAAATGCACATAGTCACTCGGTCTGGGTAACGCATTAGAACACTTTCAACCAGTGAACCGTCGTGAAGCTTGAAGACAGTTTTTACGGTTGTGCCGCCGTCGCAAGTGAGTGAGCGAACTGGGTTTAGCAAATCTGGGAGAAGTGATGCTTTGAGAGCTTCCCGGTCAGCATCGGAAATGTCGGTCCAGGTCGAAGCATCATCTTCAAGTCGAGCAAACCAATGTCGCGAAACCTGATCGGCTCTAAAAGGTTTGATACCCGCGGCCTTTAAAGCTTCTTTTCGCTCAGCCAGGGTTAAGTCCGAGAGGTGCTTTGGTGGCATGCCTTTTTTTGGTGCAATCAGCTGAAGTTCGCCGGGTTTCATTAGACTCCTAAAACAATCGTCAAAACAACCCACGCCATTGGTGAGTTAATCAACATGCCATCGATTCGGTCCAACATTCCACCGTGGCCAGGAATGATGTCACCACTGTCTTTAGCTCCGGCATCACGCTTGATTGCACTCTCCATGAGATCGCCAATTGTTGCGGTTACGGTCATTAGCAATGAAAGTAACAAACCTTGGTACCAGGCAACCGGCAGTAGTAAGGGGACAATAAAAATACCGACCAAAGATTGCAGCGCCACCGAACCAACAAATCCCTCCCAAGTTTTCTTTGGAGAAATTCGCGGCACCATTGGATGTTTGCCAGCCAGGATGCCAGCAAAGTAGCCGCCGGTGTCGTTACCGGCCGTCAACAAAATAATGGTGAGCACTCGACCAAAACCGTTTGGGTGGTTAGCGAGATCTGCGGCGAAACTAATTCCAGCGCCAACATACAAGATAATGAACGCTGATCCGGTGATGTCGGCGGTGTATCCAGCCACACCATCTTTGAGTCGAACTGCCCAGGCCACAATCAACCCGAGCGCTCCCATAACGAGCGCTCCCCGCAAACCTTGGCCGTAAGCGAACAAAATCATTGCAGCTACAAATAGGGGCAAAGAGATTTTGTCGATTAAGGCTCCGCGTGACCGCAAGAGATTGAGTAACTCGCGAGCGCTGATAAAACCTGCAATCGCTGCGAGTGCGGCAAAAAACCAACGGTCAAAATATAGGGATGCAATTACTGCTGCAAGCAAGCCCAAACCAACCGCAGTTGCCAAAGGCAGATTGCGGCCTGTATTGATGGACTTGGGGTTTGCAGACATCAGACTTCGAGCAACTCAGCTTCTTTGTGCTTGAGCAAATCATCAATGTGGCTGACGTGTGAAGCAGTTTTGTCATCCAATGCTTTTTCAGCACGACGCACATCGTCTTCGCCAGCATCACCATCTTTTTGAAGTTTGTCTAAAGCATCTTTCGCGTTGCGGCGAATATTTCGCAGAGTTACGCGAGCATCTTCGGCCTTCTGCTTCGCAAGCTTGATGTATTCCTTGCGTCGCTCCTCAGTCAAAGCTGGAAGTGGCACTCGAATCACGCTGCCATCGTTTCCAGGGTTAACTCCGAGATCCGAATCCCGAATCGCTTTTTCGATGGCAGCTAGAGCGGACTTATCAAATGGGGTAACGATGATTAATCGCGCTTCTGGAGTTTGGAAAGAAGCCAACTGCTGGATTGGGGTCGGGGTTCCGTAGTAATCAATGTTGAGCCGATTGAACATCGCTGGATTTGCTCGACCAGTGCGGATTGTCATGAAGTCTTCTTTGGCCCGATCGAGTGCCTTATCCATTTTTTCTTCTGCTTCAAGCAAAATTTCGTCAATCATTAGGGCTTTCCTCCGGTTGAAATAAAGGTACCGATTTTTTCGCCGCGAGCAGCGCGGGCAATGTTGCCATCAACCAGGAGGTTGAAAACGTGAATTGGAAGTTGGTTGTCCTGGCAGAGACTAATGGCTGTCGCATCAGCTACTTTAAGGTTTTTGGCCAGAACATCTGAGTGAGTGATTTCATCAAACTTCACTGCGGCTGGATTAGTTTTGGGGTCTGAGTCGTAAACGCCATCAACCCCTTTGGCCATAAGCACAATCTGAGCATCAATCTCAAGTGCGCGTTGGGCTGCAGATGTGTCGGTCGAGAAGAATGGTGCGCCAAGACCGGCTCCAAAAACCACAACCCGACCTTTTTCTAAATGCCGTATAGCCCGCAATGGCACGTATGGCTCGGCGACCTGACCCATTGTGATTGCAGTCTGAACGCGGGTTGGGCAACCCTCTTTTTCTAAGAAATCTTGTAGTGCAAGGCAGTTCATTACAGTGCCAAGCATGCCCATGTAATCAGCTCGGCCGCGATCCATACCGCGTTCACTGAGCTCAGCACCACGGAAATAGTTGCCGCCACCAATCACCACTGCAACCTGCACTCCTGAGCGGACGATCTCGGCGATTTGGCGGGCGATGTTTTGGACGGTGTCTGGATCTACCCCAAGACCGCCACCACCAGCGAACACTTCACCAGATAGTTTTAGTAA
>JBEAZM010000019.1:0-2680 GCA_041170125.1 Actinomycetota bacterium | reverse complement strand
GTATTTACCAACCAGGCCCTGTAAGGACTTGCCGCTCTTAGCAAATTCGAAAATCTCTTCCGCAATTTCTTCGGTCAAAGTCAAATCAAAAAGCCCAGCCTCAATGTTTTCAAAATGTAGTTTCAGACAGGCTTCTGGGTTGTAGTCACTAAGGCCGAACAAAAGTATGTAAGTGTCAGTTTCACGTCCCTGAATTTCAACATCTGCTAAAACCCAGCGCATATAAGGTTGATTTGGAACCTCGACTGCATCAAAAATTCGGACCGAGCTGACTTCGGATTTGGCGTAGTCAGAACTACTCAGATACGAAGCCAAGAAATTCTCAAATTTGGATTTTGCGTAGGGTTTTTCAAAGATGTCTAGCCAGTTTTCGACCCGGCCAAGGTCTGCAATTTTCGAAACTTCTTCAAGTTGCAGCCAATAGAACTGATGCGGCGCCAAACTAAAACGCTGGTCGGCTGAGTCAACATGCCCAAAGGTGCTGTTTGATATTAAGTCTCTCAATTCAGCGCCTTGATATTCACCGAGATCTAAATCGACCCGCTGATTAGTTGCTGAAAGATTCGCGATTACCAGAATTTTCTCTTCAGCATTTGAGCGAATGTATGCAATCACTTTTTGATTTGCGGGCTGTAAAAACTCAATCTTTCCGTTACCAAAAACTGGGTGCTGATTTCGCACCTTCAGAATCTGTCGCATCCAATTGAGTTGCGAATGCGGATCGATTTCTTGAATCTCGACGTTCACAACCGCAGGTGAATACTTGGGGTCGGTAATCACCGGCAAGAGCAAGTCAGATTCATCGGCATTTGAAAAACCTGCATTTTTCGCATCACTCCATTGCATGGGAGTGCGTACACCAAACCGATCATCGAGTTCGAGATTGTCGCCCATCCCAATCTCATCACCGTAATAAAGAACAGGTGTCCCTGGAAATGAAAGCAGTAAGCAATGCAACAGTCGAACGCGTTCCCGATCGCCATTCATCAAAGGGAAAATGCGTCGACGAATACCCAGATTGATTCGGCCGCGGGGATCTGGCGAGTAAGTGCGCCACATGTATTGCCGCTCTTCCTCCGTCACCATCTCGAGTGTTAGTTCATCGTGATTACGCAAAAACATTGCCCACTGACAGCCCTCTGGGATATCAGGTGTCTGCGAAAGAATGTCCATGAGTGGAAAACGATCTTCTTGCATCACCGACATATACATCCGCGGCATGATTGGGAAGTTGTAATTCATATGGCATTCATCGCCATCGCCAAAGTAGGGGCGAGTGTCTTCAGGCCACTGATTTGCTTCAGCGAGCAGCATTTTGTTCTTGTAGTTCGAATCCAAATGAGCGCGCAACTTCTTCAAGAATTCGTGGGTTTCGGGAAGATTTTCACCCGTGGTGCCTTCCCGTTCATAAAGGTAAGGAATGGCGTCAAGCCGGAAGCCATCTACTCCAAGATCCATCCAGAAATCCATAGTATCAAACACCGCTTTATGAACCGCTGGATTATCGAAATTTAAATCTGGCTGGTGGTGGAAAAACCGATGCCAAAAGTATTGGCCTGCCACGTCGTCCCAAGTCCAGTTTGAGGGCTCAAAATCTTTAAAGATGATCCGAGCTTCACTGTATTTGCTTGGATCATCTGACCAGACATAAAAATCGCGTTCTGGACTACCTTTTGGAGCGTTTCGAGCCGCCTGAAACCAAGGGTGCTGATCGCTCGTGTGGTTGATGATTAATTCAGTGATAACGCGCAAACCACGAGCGTGGGCAGCTGCAATAAATTCTTTGATGTCGTCCAATTTTCCATACATTGGATTTACATCAAGATAGTTTGAAATGTCATAGCCATCATCCCGCAGCGGCGATGGATAAAACGGCATCAACCACAATGCATTAACGCCCAGTGATTGGAGATAGTCGAGTTTTGCGGCAATCCCTTTGAAGTCGCCGATTCCATTCCCGTCCGCATCGAAAAAGGAACGAACATTTACCTGATATATGACCGCTTTTTGGTACCACAGCGGATCGTTTTCAAGCAATGTGGAATCAGCCATTTTTCACCTTCTACTCGCAATGCCTGAAGCGTACGCGAGCCGTTGCAGGATGTAGATTCAACTAAAGGTGACTAATCGACCAAATGCGCTCGCCGCCTAATAGGCCAGCAGCGTTTGGCACAATCACCACGTCGTCACCCAATCGTGCCGAGGTGGTCTGGGAAATTAGTCGAGAGTTTCCGCCACCGAGGTAGAGCCGATCCCATCTAAACACTGGGTACCAGCGCTCGATTGTTAGCCGTACTCGGCGATTCCAAATCGCAGTACCAACTCGGCGCCGTTCTGCCTCACCAATCCAGTGGTCATACCAAATTCCACCGCGCACGGTGGCATGCGAAAGTTCAAGATGCGGAGTCAGAACACCACCATCAAAAACGGCGCTTCCCAATCCAGTCCCCAATGTGAAAACTACTTCGAGGCCACGCCCGGCAATCACACCAGCACCATGCATTTCGGCATCGTTAACGACTTTAGTCGGCAGCCCTAGTTTGCTCGTGATTGCACCTTGCACATCAAACTGTTTCCATGCAGCAGCAAGTTCGTCTTGGACCGGTGTAAACGGACCGTACTGGTTTATGTAATGCGGTGTGTGAATCACTACGCCGTGCCGAATCATTCCCGGTAAACC
>JBEAZM010000018.1:0-13038 GCA_041170125.1 Actinomycetota bacterium | reverse complement strand
GGTCGTAAAAAAAGGTTTTATTTTTGCTGCGCTACCCGGCCAAAATGTCCACGGAATTAATTTCGCACAAGCAGCAATCGAAGCAGGAGCTTTGTTTGTTTTAACTGACATCGAAGGTGCGGCTGAGTTTGCGGGCCCATGCTTAGTGACTAAAAATCCCCGTCGCGATATGGGATTAATTGCGAGGGCGATTTATGGGAATACGCAATCGCGTTTGTTGAGCGTTGGTGTAACAGGCACTAACGGTAAGACCACAACTTCCACCATGATCACGGCAATGCTCCATGAATTGCATCGAAAGCCAGTTTTGATTGGAACTATTGGAATCAAATTTGCTGACAAATTACTACCAGCAAAACGCACCACCCCTGAATCAACCGAGCTTCATCAAACACTCCGGGAAGCAGAAACTGCTGGTTGTGATTCGCTTGTCATGGAAGTGTCTTCACACGCTCTGGAACTTGATCGGGTTGTGGGGATGAACTACGACGTTGCGATTTTTACCGGATTGACACAAGATCATCTGGACTTCCACGGCACCATGGACGCGTACTTTTCTGCGAAAGCAAAACTGTTCACTGCCGAGTTTGCAAAATTCGCGGTGATTAATGTGGATGATTCTTGGGGTCAAAAACTTGCAAGTATTGTCGATATTCCAAGTGTCACTTATGGGCTTTCGCAAACTGCAGATTGGTACGCAAAAGATGTTTCGATCGCGCAAAATGGTAAAACAACTTTTACTGCAGTTGGGCCAGATTCCAGCCATCCCATCGAACTTTCCATGCCGGGCAGTTTCAATATCGCTAACGCCTTAGCGGCGATTGCCGCAATCAATGCGTTGACGTTGGACATCGAAAGTTCTCTCCCGGCACTTTCTAAAGTTCAAGTGGCAGGTCGAGTTGAGCGAGTCGAACAGGGTCAACCTTTTGTCGTGTTGGTCGATTACGCGCACACTCCAGATGCGGTTGAGCGAGCCTTGGCAGTAGCTCGAACCTGCGCTTCAGGAAAAGTTATTGCAGTGCTTGGCTGTGGCGGTGATCGGGACGCGAGTAAACGCCCATTGATGGGAATCGCTGCAGCGGCTAACAGCGATATCTTCGTTATTACCGACGACAATCCGCGTTCGGAGGAGCCCGCAGCAATACGGGCTGCCATTCGAGCTGGCGTAGAAAGTTCAACCTTTGCCGCGAAAGTAAAAGTTTCCGAAATTGGTGATCGATCTGCAGCAATCACCTCAGCTATTGCCTTGGCGGGCTCTGGTGACTGCGTAATCATCATGGGCAAAGGTCATGAAACTGGCCAGGAGATTTCTGGAGTGGTTTATCCGTTCTCGGATGTCGAAGTCGCGCGAACAGCGTTAGCCGAAAGTGGATGGAGTCAGAATGGGTAGGGCTTTGCTTCAGGTTCAAGATGTCGAGAAAGCTCTTGATGTAACGATTTCGAAAGCTGTCGAAGGCCCAATCAACAACTTCGTGACGGATAGTCGAAAAGTTACGCCCGGTGACATATTCGTCGCTCTCGTTGGTGAAAATTTCAATGGCCATGACTTTTTGAACGATGCATTTTCTCAAGGTGCAATTGCAGCGGTCGTTACACAGGAAATTGCAGAGCCACATTTCTTGGTAGCGGACACGTTGCTCGCCTACGGAAAAATCGCGGCTGCACATCGTGCGAAGCTCAAAGCCAAAGTGATTGGTGTTACTGGCTCTAGTGGGAAAACCTCTACGAAAGATTTACTTTCAAGTGTTCTATCAAAATTCGGCAACACAGTAGCGCCGTCAGGATCATTCAATAATGAGATTGGCATGCCAGCCACAATTTTGAGCGCAGATTTATCGACCGAGTACTTAGTGCTGGAAATGGGAATGCGCGGACTTGGTCAAATTTCATATTTATGCGAAATCGCCAAGCCCGACATTGGGGTAGTGCTAAATATTGGTTCGGCCCATATGGAGTTACTTGGGAGCCGTGCTGCCATTGCCGAAGCGAAAACAGAATTGGTGTTATCGCTAGATGCAGCTGGCACCGCAATTATTAATGCTGATGAACCATTGATTTTGTCGTATCTACCGAAGATTCAAGCAAAAGTTCTGACTTTTGGTGAAGCACCTTCGAGTGATATCCGGGTTGATGACATTGCACTTAACCAAGCCGGTCTGCCTGAGTTTGAGATCAATAGTTTTGGTGAGAGTAGTCGACTTGAACTCCAATTGGCAGGCGAGCACCAGGCGATGAACGCAGCAGCAGTTGTGGCAGTTACCCAATCGCTCGATTTGGACTTTGCCAAAGTTGTAGATGCGCTTGCGAAAGCCGAACCAACTAGTTCAATGCGCATGCAGGTGGTGGATTTACCCAACGGCATCACCATCATTAACGATGCCTACAACGCTAACCCCGAATCAATGCGGGCAGGACTTAAAGCTCTCAAAGCAATGGCTAAGGGTCGGAGAACTTGGGCAGTGCTTGGGGAAATGCGGGAACTCGGCCAACTTAAAGTAGAGGCGCATGACGAAATCGGAAGGCTCTGCGTACGGCTAGATATAAATCGACTCGTTGCGGTTGGTGAAGCCGGAAAAATCCTTCAAATAGGTGCGGCTCAAGAAGGATCTTGGGGAAATGAAGCGCAGTGGGAGCCAGACGTTCCTAGTGTGATTGCGAAACTCAAAAAAGAATTGCAACCCGGAGACATTGTCTACATTAAGGCTTCTCGAGCGATTGGTCTTGAGCGCGTGGCGGAAGCCTTGATTTCCGAGTTTTCGGCGGAGAATTCAGCCCCATGAGGTTGGTTCTGATTGCAGCTGGGGTTTCGCTGCTGGCATCCTTGATTTTCACGCCATTGCTCACTAAATGGTTGCGTCAGCATGGCCTTGCCCAAGCTATTCGACAGTCCACGAGTGACATTCATTACCCTGACCACGAAGCCAAAGTTGGTACCCCCTCAATGGGTGGCTTGGCCTTTTTAGCAGCGCTTGTTTTGGGGTATTCAGTGGCTCACTTGGTCACGTGGCGGGCACCGTCCTATGCGGCGCTTTTAGCCTTTTTGTTGACGTTTTCGCTGGCAGCTGTCGGTTGGGCGGATGATTACCTAAAGATTTTCAAACAACGCAGCACAGGCATCCGTGGCCGAACCAAATTAGTTGGTCAAGCCGTGGCGGCGCTGCCATTCGCATACTTGGCGATCAACCCACCAGCTGGTGTTGATATTGCTCCGGCTTCAATGGCAGTTTCATTCATTCGTGACACCAACATCATTCTTCCGACCACTTTGTTCATTGTTTGGATTTGGTTCTTGGTAACTGCCACAACCAACGGAGTGAATCTCACAGATGGCCTAGATGGTTTAGCGACTGGTGCATCCGTTTTCACTTTTGGTGCTTATACGGTCATTTCGCTCTGGCAGTATGGGCAATCCTGTGCCTTCGGTGATTCCCCAACCTGCTACAGCGTTTCAGATCCGTTCGACATGGCTGTGTTCGCGGCCGCCTTCGCTGCATCGCTATTTGGATTCCTCTGGTACAACACATCGCCAGCTCGGATTTTCATGGGCGACACTGGCTCGCTCGCAATCGGCGGCGGCATTGCTGCACTTGCGATCATGACTCGCACACAGCTCTTGTTGCCTTTGATGGCACTGCTTTTCGTCATCACAAGTGTCTCGGTCATTTTGCAAGTTACCAGTTTCAGATTGTTTAAGAAACGAATTTTCTTGATGGCGCCAATCCATCACCATTTTGAATTACTCAACTGGCAAGAAGTCACAATCGTTGTTCGATTCTGGATGGTGCATGGGATTGGAGTTGCTCTTGCCGTAGCACTGTTCTACGCGGAATGGGTTCGACAGTGAACGTTTGGCAACTGCAGAGAGATAGTGACTGGTCTCAGGTTCGGGTTCAAGTTTTAGGACTCGGGGTTGCGGGATATGCCTGTGCCGATAATCTAAATTTTCTCGGCGCAAATGTAATGGCAAGTGATAGTTCTGATTCTGCGAGCATTAAAGAAAAAGCAAATCTGCTTGAATCCCTCGGGGTTGAGGTGCAGATTGGAGTTCCGCTGGCGCTAGCTGCAGGCATCGACCTATTGGTTGTGTCTCCGGGATTACCACCAACCCATCCCGTTATTGAATCCGCTGTCGCGGCTGGCATCCCTGTATGGGGCGAACTCGAAGTGGCTTGGCGATTGCGTGATCCAAACAAACCTCCAGCCTGGCTTTGCATTACGGGCACAAACGGCAAGACGACTGCAACATTGATGTTGGAATCAATGTTGTTAGCTGCTGGTTTGGTTGCGACCGCGGCCGGAAACATCGGGCGCAGTTTGGTCGAAGCGATGATGGATCCGGTCGGATATGAAGTGGTTGCTGTAGAGGTGGGCGCACCGCAGTTGCCTTTTGTGTACTCGATGAGTCCGTACGCATCTGCTTGTTTGAATATTGCGGAAGACCACCTAGATCATTTTGGTTCGATGTCAGAATATGTGGCGATCAAATCGAAAATCTTTCACCAAACTCAACATGCAATCATTTTCAACCTGGCCGACAAAACTACTGAGCAAATGGCGGAAGCAGCAGATGTCGTGGAGGGATGTAGAGCGATTGCTTTCACCTTATCTTCGCCAGGCTTGAGCGAGGTTGGGGTTGTAGAAGATATTTTGGTTGATCGTGCTTTTGTGGAAAATCGACACAGCCATGCTCAAGAACTCGCGACCTTTGCAGACATCAATCCATTCGCCATGCACAACGTGGAGAATGCATTGGCTGCAGCAGCATTAGCCCGATCGTTTGGTGTTCCTGCAGCTGCAGTTAAGCAAGGATTACACGAATTCCAGTCGGCTCCGCACCGCGTGGCAGAAGTAGCGCATATTGATGGTGTGCGCTACATCAATGACTCGAAAGCAACCAACGCACATGCAGCATTTACTGCACTGCGTTCTTTCGAACGAGTTGTTTGGATCGCAGGTGGTGACGCAAAAGGACAAGATTTTGCAGACCTGATTGAAAAATCTAAAACTAAATTTGTGGCTGTAGTTTTGCTTGGTCGTGACCAGGAGCTGATTGCCACACAATTGCGCGCATTGGCGCCCGACGTGCCACTGGTTCAGATACACGAAACAAATCCGGAACACGCCATGGCAGTCGTAGTGCAGCAAGCTGCAACAATCGCAAAATCTGGCGATGTGGTGTTGCTATCACCGGCTTGTGCTAGCTGGGACATGTTTAAAAACTATGGCCATCGTGGAGATTTATTTGCAGATGCCGTGAATCAACTTGGGGGAAAACATGACTGAACCAACTCCATTCATTGAGCGAATTAAAGCTCGTCCGCAGTTTTGGTCATTGACACTATCTGCTGGATTTTTGCTGGTAGTGGGTTTACTGCTCATGTCGTCAGCCAGCAGTGTGGCCGGAATCCGAACGGGCGGTAGTTCTTTTTACTTCACGATTCGCCAACTCCAAGCAATCACGATTGGAATGGTTGCGCTTGGGCTAATTGTCCGCTTCATCAACTACCGCGCTATGCGGGTGTTAGCGAGCTTTTGGGTTTTGGGCACTTTTGCGCTTTTGATTGCGGTACTCCTAGTGGGTAAGACCGTTGCCGGGCAGCGTAACTGGATTGAGTTTGGTCCATTGCAGTTACAACCAAGCGAGATGGCAAAGCTCGCAATTCCAGCATTGATTGCATGGATTGTGGCTTTGGCAAACACCCATCGGTGGCAGGACTCCACACGTTGGGGCGCCATGGTGATTGGCATAGTCGTCATGACGGCTCCAGTGGTGCTTGGTAGAGATCTGGGTAATCCTTTAGTGATGGTCGCAATTGGATTCGTCTCGATTGCAATCGCTGAATTTCCACCAAAGGGTTTAATGATGTTTGCGGGTGCTGGCATCGTTGGACTAGCTGCGCTCTTAGCGCTTGGACCGAGTTGGAAGTTCGAACGCATTTCAGGTTGGCTCGACCCTTCAAGTGACCCAAGCGGCATTGGCTATCAACTGTTACATGGGCAATATGCCTTAGCCACGGGTGGAGTTTTTGGTAACGGCATTGGCAGTTCTATCGAAAAATGGGGCTCACTACCTGCAGCTCACACTGACTTCATATTGGCTGTGATTGCTGAAGAAACAGGACTTATTGGCACTCTCTCTTTGTTGGTCGCAATGGTTGTCTTGATTTTGACATCTTTTCAGATTGGCCAACAATCACGTGACATCATGGGTCGATTGGTTGGTGCTGGATTTGGTACTTGGCTAGGAGTCCAAACTGTCATCAACGTCGGCGGTGTCACAGGCATGCTCCCAATCACAGGATTGCCATTGCCGTTCGTTTCATACGGGGGTACTTCCATGATCATGATGGGCGTCGCGATTGGCATTCTTTATGTGATCGAAGCTGACAATCAGGAACTGAAAGAGTTGGCTGAAATCGATTCGATGACGGTGCGGCAATGAAAATCGCTCTTGCTGGGGGCGGAACTGCTGGCCATATCGAACCAGCTTTGAATACAGCAGACGGATTAAGGGCTGCCGATCCGGATTGCGAGTTAGTGATTCTCGGGACTGCTCGCGGACTCGAAACCACTTTAGTACCGGCACGTGGCTATGAATTGAGTTTGATCCCAGCTGTGCCATTACCGCGCAGCTTGAATCGGGACTTGTTGACTTTACCGGTGCGATTGATTCGTGCACTAGGCCAAACTCGAAATGCAATAAAGGGTGCTGACGTTCTGGTTGGCTTTGGAGGATATGTTGCGCTCCCTGCCTATCTGGCTGCTAAGAGTCTGAAAATCCCGATTGTGGTGCATGAGGCAAATGCCAAAGCAGGCTTAGCAAACAAAGTTGGCGCTCGGCTTGCGGCCGCCGTAATCGAAACTGTTGCTGGTTCGCTGCCTGGTGCCAAGCGTTTAGGTTTGCCGCTTCGCACCTCAATCACGAATCTAAATCGTGCCGAATCCAGATTCGTTGCCTCGGAGTATTGGAACTTGAACCCGATTCGACCAACGCTTTTGGTTTATGGTGGCTCGCAAGGAGCTCGAAATTTAAATCGAGTTGTAAGTGAAGCGGCGCCCGAACTGGTAGAACTCGGTTGGCAAATTTTGCATTCTGTTGGAA
Organism: Actinomycetota bacterium; assembly: GCA_041170125.1. GTDB lineage: Bacteria > Actinomycetota > Actinomycetes > S36-B12 > UBA5976 > JAFMIT01. Next base: position 5,936 of record JBEAZM010000018.1, on the reverse strand, counting down.
AAGCAAATCAGGATTACTTGAACTCCGAAAATCCAAACTATAAAACTGTTGAATACATAGACCGCATGGATTTGGCGTACGCCATCGCCGATGCAGCAGTGACTCGAGCTGGTGCCATGACTGTAGCCGAACTAACTGCGGTCGGAATTCCATCGATTTATGTACCGCTACCTATTGGCAACGGCGAACAAAGGCTCAACGCCTTGCCAGTTGTGAAAGCCGGTGGTGGCGAAATAATCCCGGATGCAGAGTTATCTGCAACGGAGTTAGTTTCGACGTTGATTCGGTGGGAGAGCGAAGGGCTCGCAAATCGCGCCGAGGCTGCTCGGTCGATGGGAAATAAAAACTCGGTAGCCGATATTGTGCAGGTGATTATCGAGGTTGGGCAAAAGCGATGAGTCTGGACAGTGTTTTCATTGTAGGAATTGGCGGGGCTGGAATGAGTGGTCTCGCCCGACTACTGCATGCTCAAGGTTTAAATGTTGCGGGATCTGATGCCAAAGATTCGAAACGACTTGCAGCTTTGCGCTCAGAGGGAATCAAAGTTTTTGTGGGCCATGACGCTAGCCATCTGCTTGATGATTCTGGAAGACTGGAATATCAAACGATCGCAGCCTCGACCGCCGTTCCGAAATCAAATCCGGAGATTGCCGAAGGTTTAGAACTTGGTGCGACAGTTTTGTCTCGGGCCGAGTTGCTGGCCAAAATAATTGCGAATCACGACGTGATTGCGGTTGCAGGAACCCATGGCAAAACCACAACCACTTCCATGTTGACGGTAGGGCTGCAGGCTGCGAATTTGGATCCTGCATTTGCAATCGGCAGCGAGTTGAATGAACTTGGATCGAACGCTCATCTCGGAAGTGGAAGTTTCTTTGTGGTTGAAGCCGACGAGTCTGATGGCACCTTTCTCGAGTTGGGCGCCAAGTTTGGAATCGTCACTAATCTCGAAGCAGATCACCTGAATTACTGGGAGACTTTGGAAAAACTACAAGCGGGTTTCTTGAAATTCGCTTTAGATATTTCAGATCGAGGCGGCTTCGTCGTTGTTTGTGGCGATGATGTAGGTGCCAAGGAATTGGCCGAAATCGCACGAGCGAAATCGGCAGATGTCCGGACTTATGGTCTAAGTGAGAATGTTGATTATCAAATCGAGTTATTAGGTATCACCGGTATTGGTTACAGGTATCGGATTCCGAAGTTAGACCTTGAAGTTCAGCTCCAAGTCCCGGGCGAGCACAACGTTTTGAATTCTGTTGCCGCAATATTGGTTGCAAGTGGTATCGGTGCAAATCTGCACAAAGTAGTTGAGGGTATACAGAGTTTTACGGGCACAAAGCGGAGATTTGATTTCAAAGGCGAAGTTGGCGGAGTTCGAGTATTTGATGACTATGCCCATCACCCAACCGAGATAGCGGCTACCCTGAAAGCTGCTCGAGCAGTTGCTGGTTCTGGCCGGGTGATTGCAGCCTTTCAAGCGCATCACTATTACCGAACTGCACTTTTCTCAAAAGAATTTGGCGAAGCGCTGGCTTTGGCAGATGCCGTAGTGGTGCTTGAGGTGTTTGCACCCGGCGAAACCTTTATTCCGGGTGCAAGTGGGGAGACTCTGGCAGCGAATGTCAGTTTGCCAAAATCTCAAGTAATTTTCCAGCCCTCCTGGTCGCAAGTTGCAGAAGATCTGGTTAATTTCGCGCAACCAGGCGACATAGTTTTAACTTTGGGCGCCGGCGAAATCGGTCTGCTGACATCTGATGTGCTGCGGTTACTGTTAGATAAATTTCCGAAAGCCTAAGTCGGACACTCATGGATGAATTAGCTAAACGCAGAAGGCTGAATCGATTTAAAAAGATTTCAATCTCAACCGCCGTTGTTTTGTTTGTTGGTGGGTTGATTTGGCTCTTCTATTTCTCCAATTTATTAGTGGTGAAAAAAATCACTGTCGTTGGTGAACTGCAACATACAACAGCCGAGGCGGTTGTGTCCGAAGTCGATATCCGAAACGGAGTTCCACTCGCGAGACTAGATCAAAAAGCAATTCAAAAAAGTCTGGCTGGAATTACATCGGTAGCGACGGTGGAGGTACGGCGAGTGTGGCCCAGCGAAGTTGTACTTGCGGTAATCGAGCGAACACCAATTGCCACTAGCAAATCCGCGACAGGCTGGGAACTGGTTGATGCGGAAGGAGTCGAGTTTGGCTCGCTCTCACAAAGGCCGAGCGAGTTAGTTGAAGTTTCTGCTAAAACTAATTTGGCCTTAGTCGCGGCGACTGAGGTCGTGCCGAATATTCCAGTTTGGATGAAGTCGGAATTGCTCCTGGTCCAGGCAGAATCAGCAAACGATTTGCGATTTTTGTTGAAGGAGAATCGGCTTGTTCGTTTTGGCAACTCCCAATCTCAAGTGGAGAAGTTTCGCGTCTTGAAAACCCTGCTCACGATTCCAGCCTCGGTTTATGACGTTAGCGCACCGAACCTCCCCATTACTCGAAAATAGTTACTTTTCAGACACGCCGAGTTAAATCCTGCATTTTCCCTGACTTTGTTTAAAGTCTAAATAGCAAATAAAACACACAAAATCTAAGCCTCTCCTACAGGTTTAGGTTTGGGGAGGTTAATCGTGAGTCAGGGTCAGAATTACCTAGCAGTCATCAAGGTTGTCGGTGTAGGCGGCGGCGGTGGAAAAGCCGTGAACCGAATGGTGGATGCCGGTCTCAAAGGCGTCGAATTCATCGCCGTTAACACAGATGCCCAAGATTTGTTGATGGCAGACGCTAACGTCAAACTAGATGTTGGCCGTGAACTCACAAAAGGCCTTGGCGCCGGCGCTAACCCCGATGTTGGTCGACAAGCAGCAGAAGATCACGCGGATCAAATTGAGGATGCGCTACGAGGCGCCGACATGGTGTTCATCACCGCAGGTGAAGGCGGCGGCACTGGTACCGGCGGAGCACCAGTTGTTGCGCGCATTGCGAAGAGCTTGGGTGCATTGACAGTTGCGGTAGTGACCAAGCCATTTAGTTTTGAAAATCCACGGCGCATGAAACAAGCTGAACTCGGTATCGCTGAACTTGCAGCCGAGGTTGATAGCTTGATTGTGATTCCTAATGATCGACTACTTGCCTTAAGTGATCGCACCATAAGCATGGTTGATGCATTCCGGGCTGCTGACACAGTTCTCTTACAAGGCGTCGGTGGCATCACTGACATCATCACCACACCAGGTTTAATCAACCTCGACTTTGCTGATGTGAAGAGCGTTATGCAAGGTTCTGGAACCGCATTTATGGGCATTGGCAAGTCACGAGGTGAAAACCGCGCAGTTGAAGCAGCCAAACAAGCTATTGCTTCGCCGCTGCTTGAGGCATCGGTCGAAGGTGCGCGCGGGGTATTGCTCTCAATCGCTGGTGGCACCGACCTTGGTTTGATGGAAGTTAACGATGCTGCCCGCTTAGTTCAGGGGATTGTGCATCCAGAGGCAAACATCATCTGGGGAACGATTTTGGATGAATCACTTGGAGATGAAGTACGCGTAACCGTGATTGCGGCCGGTTTTGATGGTGGCGAACTTCCGAAACTCGATCCAAATGCTCACTACGCACAGCCAGCTGTACCAGCAGCGTCGAAGTTTGTGGATGAGCCAGAGTTTGAAACTGAAGAAGCACAAGATGCCGATGCGGTTGCAAAACCATACGTGCCACCGGTATCGAACCCAACAACAGTAGTTTTTGATGATGCTGACGTAGATATTCCGGACTTTTTGAAGTAAAAATGTTTACTTCCGAAATTACTAATCGAGAAGGCAAAATAGTCGCTCGAGTAGTGTTTTCAGACAAGTCTGGGGGATACTCTCAGGATCGATTTGCTGGCTTGAATCTAGCAAACCACGTTGGGGATGCTCCGATAGCTGTTGGGTACAACCGTGCGATTTTCGCTGAACGTCTTGGTCTGCCTGTTGCTAAATTAACTTGGCCGGAGCTGATTCACTCCGCTGATGTTGGTGTCGTAGATGCCGACATCGAAACTTTTCCAAACGTCGATGCACTAATCAGTACCAAGCGAAAACGCGGCTTGGTGACTATGGGAGCGGACTGCGCCATGCTTTTAATGGTTGATCCTGAGAACAAAGTCATTGGTTCAAGTCACATTGGCTGGCAAGGAGCTGCAGCTGATGCACTTGGTAATTTTTACTCGGCATTTGAGTCACTAGGTGGAAAAATGAAAAGTTCCCACCTCTTTCTTGGACCGAGTATCTGCGCCAATTGCTACAAAGTTTCGGAAGATCGAATTGCGGCTGTGGCCAAGTATTTGCCAGATGCAGTAGTTGGTGACGGTATCGATATTCGGCTAGGAATCGCCGCGGTTGCGAAGGCTAAAGGATTAAAAGTCCAAGTGGTTGGTGGCTGCACGAGTTGTGACTCAAACTACTACTCATACCGCCGCGATGGTGTGACCGGAAGGCAAGGCGGGGCGGTGGTTTTGTTATGACGGATAGAAAAAGCGAGCTTGCTCGAAATTTGGATTGGGTCAACAGCCAGATTGCAGAGGCAGCGAATGAGGCTGGACGTTCAGCCGATGAAATCACTTTAGTTGCCGTCTCAAAAACTTGGCCGGCTAGTGACGTCAGGCTCCTGCATTCTCTGGGGCAAAAAGATTTCGGCGAGAATCGTGCTCAGGAGGCGATTCCAAAAGCTGCGGCGTTGTTTGACTTAGACATTACTTGGCACCATATTGGACAAATTCAAACAAACAAGGCTGGACAGATAGTTCGCTACGCGAATGTTGTGCAATCAATCGATCGGTCTAAGGCTGCTGCTGCGATTGCTCGAGCTGCGGCCGTGGCTGAGAAAAACATTGAGGTCCTCGTACAAGTTTCACTTGATTCAGAACAGGCAGAAAATCGGGCAGGTGCCGAGTTCCCTGAAGTTTTGCGAATTGCTAACGAGATTCAACAACTCAAGAATTTGAGTTTGCTGGGCTTGATGGCTGTAGCCCCACTTGGTGAATCTGCCGCGGTTGCATTTAGTCGCATGGCGCCACTCGTAAATGTGTTCCAGTCTGAGTATCCAAAATCCAAAGTGGTTTCAATCGGGATGAGTGGGGACTTCAAAGAAGCTATCGCAGCAGGCGCTACCCACGTGAGAATCGGATCGCTTTTGTTTGGAAATCGGGGGTAAGGATGAAACGTAAGGGGTATTCTCGCCCAAGTTCTAGAAGGGACAGGTTCATGAGTAAATTCCGAAAGCTGGGTCAATTCCTCGGCTTGGTCGATGAGTATGACTACGATCCAGAGGGTCGTTACAACGAGTTACTTACGCCACCTGCCGGTCGTGCAGATACTGCTGCCCAGCCAGTTGTGTCCCAATCGGCATCTCGGCCAACTGCTGTCCCAAACCGTGAAGGTGTTCGACTTATCCCGACTGAAGACACCCAGGCGCAGGTCGTGCCTTTGCACCAACCTGAGGTTGAGATTTCGAAGCAAATTAAGTTCATCACGCCAATGATTTTCAACGATGCCGAAAAGATTGGTGTGGATTTCCGCAACGGTCATCCAGTCATGATTAATCTGCATGAAACCACCCCGGAACTCAGTCGCCGACTGATTGATTTTCTGTCGGGCGTAGTGCTTGCACTTAATGGTCGGATGCAAAAAGCCTCTGCAGGCGTCATCATGATTCTTCCGCATGGTTACGAAATCTCGGCCATGCAAAAAGAAGAACTCAACAGCGGCCACTTCTTTAATCAAGGATAGGTAATGGGCGCACTGATAGCTTTACTCATAGATCTCTACATATATGTTCTGATTGGCCGCATCATCATCGATTACGTAATGATGTTCTCGACTTCATGGCGACCACGAGGTTTGATGTTAGGTGTTGTTGATTTCGTTTTCAGCATTACAGATCCGCCACTACGGTTCTTGCGGCGCTTCATTCCACC
>JBEAZM010000017.1:0-4631 GCA_041170125.1 Actinomycetota bacterium | reverse complement strand
CAGCCGAAGTTAAGGCTCGAGTTTCGGACTTGATCTCCTCAGCGACTTACCAAGGTGTGGCGGATCTACAGCGGGCAATGGCAGGCCGCCCTGATACCCACGCCGCGATCAAGGATTTTCGCGGACCATTGCTTTCAATCCGGGGGAGTGAAGACACAATCGCGACCGCTGCCGACCACGAACTCATCATGAAAAACGCCATCGAGGGTATTCATTTTGAAGTTCCAAATGTGGGACACTTACCACCACTTGAAAACCCATCTGCTGTCTCAAAGTTAATTGTGGAATTTCTGCAAAAACTAATAGCCGGCAGTTGCTAAAACACCTAGGACACAATGAAAACGAAATCATCACTTGCGATCGCTACGTCAGCGGCACTTGCATGGTCCGCAGTTTCGACTGCTCCAACACTCGCAAGTGAGCCACATGAGGGCACGGTCACGAACTGTGAATCCTCTGGTGTTGGCTCATTGGCTTATGTTTGGAACGAGGTTTACCCAAACGCTGTAATCAACAACTACACAGGACGGATTGATTTCGCAGCCGATTTAAATTGCGACACAATCATTCTGGAAGACAACCTAATGGCCGAAGATGCGAGTATGAACATAATCGGCCCAGGCGCCTCAAACTTGACTATCCGGCACGAGAATTCAAATCCGGTTTTCTCCAATACAAACGGTGTATTACAAGTTTCTGGTTTGAGCTTCGCCCCTTTCGCTGAATACCAGACAATCACTGGCCCAGATGGCTTTGCACCTGCAATCGCCCAGTTAGGTTCAGGACAACTTCATGTTTCAGGAAGTGTTTTTGAGGGTTACGCAAAACCTCAAGGTGACTCAATCATTGGCTTCGGGTTGATCTACGCTGAAGGTTCGGCATACGTCACCGGCGTTGCTTTTAACGATATTGAATTTTCATCGAATTCAAAACTCATTTACGCCGAAAGCAAAGTAACAGTTGCCAACTCCACCTTCACTGGATTTGTTGGTAACACTTTCACTGAAGGAACTTTGGTCAATTCCTACAGTAATGACGTTGTTTTACTAAACAACACCTTTGACTTCAATACAGATGGCGACGATCCCAATGAGAATATCTGGATTGCTAGTGCGCCTGGAAATCTAAAAATGTTTGGAAACATTTTTGTTCTGCCACTATCGGTTGGTTCCAATCCAATCTCTCCGAGTGCCAGCCATGTCGATGGTGGATACAACATCTTCGCTTTGCCTGCTGGGGAGTACGACTCAGATGCGTTTGAATTCATAGCGCAAACTTCTCTTGTGACCACTCTTGAAGACGTCGATCTCGGCAGTTTCGCAGACAACGGTGGCCTGGCCAAGTCTCTTACTATCGGCGGCAATTCAGTTGCCAAAGATTTTGTGAATCTAAACGCTTATACGGAATTCGTTCTTGCCAACATTGACCTCCAAATCTTCTCGAACTTTATGAATCTCAACGTGGATCAGCGAGGACTACTTCGCTTTGTTGGCGAGGCCATTGACGCCGGTTCGTTTGAGTTGGCGCTTGAAGCAAATGTTGAAAGTGTTCGAAAAACTGTTTACTTCTCAGCACTCTCAGCAAAGTTGACGGCCGACGCGAAGCGCTCGCTGAACCGAATGCTGGCCAACCTTCCAGATGATGCTGACATTCGAAAAGTGATCTTGAGTGGATTTGTCCAGCCCACCTCGAATTCTTCGAACGATATCTCGCTTGCGAAAGCTCGCGCAAACTCTGTGCGAAAATTCTTGAAGGCGCTAGGCGTCAAAGCAAAATTCGTAATCAAACCACGTGGCAAAGCCAGCATTAAGTCTGCCAAAGCCCGCAAAGTTGTGGTTGATGTCCGCTACGAATCAAACGTGAAATAGTTCAAAACACAAAAAAGGTGTGCGCCGAGTTTTTTCGGCCCACACCTTTTTTAGTTTCTAAACAGCGGCTAGTTAAGCCTTTGCGCGCGCTACTGCTTTTTCTTTTGCAGCTGCGACGGATGCTTCCATTGCTGGAATCAGGCTGTTCATCGCAGGCACGACTGGTGCCAAAGTGAGTTCAGCCAAGATAACTTCAACGTCGGTTGCGCCAAGCGCTTTTGCAACGAGTTCGAGGTAACCAGTCTGGTAATCCCAGCCGTGGCGTGGTGCGCCTTCAGCGTAGGAGCCACCCTGAGCCACGATGAAGGTGACTTTCTTTCCCTTGAGGCCATCGGCACCAGAACCATCAAGCACACCTGGAACGATGATTTGGTCAAAGTAGGCCTTGAGGACGGATGGCACAGTCCAGTTCCACATTGGGGTGCTGATGACGATTTCGTCAGCGCCAGTGATTTCCTGGATGAGATCCATACGGTAGTTCCACTTCGCAGCGGCACTTGGGGAGCGGTCTGCTTCTGGGGTGTAGCCGGCAAAAATTGCTTCGCCGTCGAGGTGTGGAACTGGTTCGGTTGAGAAATCCTTGCTGCGAATCTCAAGTGCTGGCTTTGCCGCCTTGAGGGCAGTGATGTATTCGGCTGTGACAGCGCGCGAGACCGAGTTGTCGCCAGATGGGCTAACTTCGATATGCAATGCGTATGACATGTATTTATGCTCCTGATAGTTATCAACACATAATTTTGTTGAATGTTCAACTAGTTTAGCATGGTGGGAGAATCGGCGCATGTCGAACCAAATGAACCCTAATTTGCGCGGAGCCATCGACCTCGGAGCGCTAATGGCGGCCAAAGAAGCCAAAGCGCAGTCTGAAGCGGCACGAGCAAAAGCCCCGGCCGGCAGCATTTTGGATGTTAGCGAGGCATCTTTTGATGCCGATGTGATGCAGAAATCCCAAACCACGCCCGTGGTTGTGCATTTTGGAGCAACCTGGGATGCGGCATCGAGTCAACTAGCGGCAATTCTTGACAAACTAACCAGCGAATACGCCGGTCAAATCGTGCTTGCAAAGGTGGATGGCGAAGCAAACCCACGGCTAGCCCAAGCTTTCCAAGTTCAAGCCGTACCTGCGGTTTATCTTGTGATCCAGGGGCAAGTCCAACCGCTCTTCCAAGGTGCATTGCCAGAGAGCCAAGTGCGGCAAGTGTTCGAACAAATTCTCAAAGTAGCTGAGCAGATGGGTCTAAAGTCAGAGAATAAAACCGCTGAGGATGAGCCCGCCGAGGCCGAGGTTGCACCGCAACTCGATCCCCGTTTGGAAAAAGCTTATGCTGCGATGGAGTCTCAGAACTGGGATGAAGCAATCGCTGAGTTTGAAGATTTGCTAGCGAAGAATCCCGCAGATGCAGATGCTAAAGCCGGCGTAATTCAAGCCAAAATCATGCGTCGTACAGTCGGAAAAGATTTTCAAGCAGTGATCTCCACCCCGATCGCGAGCATTGAGGATCGCATTCTGCATGCCGACATGTTGTTGTTACTCGGTGAATTCGAAAAATCTTTCAACTTGTTAATCGCAGAGATTCCAGCAAGCGATGCAGACACCAAGAAGCTACTTCAAGAACAAGTGCTCGATTACTTCTTAATTCTTGGAGACACTGAAGAAGTGCGAACTGCGAGACGCAAACTCACCAACGCTCTGTTCTAAATGAACACTCTCGCCAATGAGATTTCGGAATTATCGCTAGCCCTGAAATTCCAACCAAACACTTGCCAGTGGTGGTACCAACATTTCAGCTGAAGCTGGGCGAGCAAAATGCGGTTCGGCCTTTGCGTGAACTACGCCTAGATTGCCTTGGCCGGAGCCCCCAAACTCAACCGCATCCGTGTTGAGCACTTCCTTCCAATCGCCAACAAGTGGTAACGGAATTTTGTAAGAAACGCGTGGCACGGGCGAGAAGTTTGTGATGCAAGCCATCACTTTGCCATCTTGGCCCCAACGCAGCCAGGCGAAAGTGTTTGAGTCAGCATCGTCGGATACCAGCCACTCAAAACCACCTGGTTCATGATCGCGTTCCCATAGAGCGGGGGAGTTGCGATAGGTGTGGTTTAGAGCCTGAACGCAACGTTGTACGGCTTTGTGTTCTTCGAAATCCGTCAACCACCAATCCAACGAAGCAGTGCTATTCCATTCAGCAGACTGAGCAAACTCTGAACCCATGAATAAAAGCTGCTTGCCAGGATGTGACCACATAAAGCCGTAGTAAGCGCGCAAGCCTGCGAGCTGTTGCCAACGATCACCAGGCATACGTGAAATCAGCGAGCCCTTGCCATGCACAACCTCATCATGCGAAAGTGGTAGCACAAATCGTTCACTCCAGGCATACACCAGTGAGAACGTCATTTCGTTGTGGTGGTACTTGCGATGGATTGGCTCGTGTTTGATGTACTCCAGCGAGTCATGCATCCAGCCCATGTTCCACTTCAAGTCAAAGCCGAGTCCGCCCCACTCTTGCGAGGTCGTAACTCCAGGCCAAGAAGTGGATTCCTCTGCCATCGTCAAGGCGCCTGGCACGCGTGCATGCACGACAGCGTTCATTTCTTTCAAGAAATCAACCGCCTGCAAGTTTTCCCGACCACCATATTGATTCGGCATCCATTCACCGCTCTTGCGGGAGTAATCCAAGTACAACATCGAAGCAACCGCATCGACTCTTAGTGCATCGACGTGGAACTCTTCTAGCCAGTAAACCGCGTTTGCAACTAAGAAGT
>JBEAZM010000016.1:0-24054 GCA_041170125.1 Actinomycetota bacterium | reverse complement strand
TGGTGCAGAGCCAAGGTGGCGAAAACAATCTTGCCCAAAGTGCTGCTCTCTCTAATATCGCACCGAGTTACTTGCGCAAATATCTTGAGTCTCAGTTGAACTTCAATAACTCAATCGCCTCTCTCGGCGACCCAGAGGACGAGGCCACTGTCGATATGTTGGCTGGAATGATCAGTGCGATTGTGGACGAGTACGGAATCGATATTGCCAGCCGCTATGGTGTTTGGGATATGGGAGCTTTGGCCGTCACCTCAGCAAACAGTGACGTGGTCTACGACCTTGATTTGCTCGAAACCCCAGCTGAGTAGAGCACAATGAATGGCAGCGGCTTAATTCGATTAATCGAGGTAATGCACAAGCTGCGCGCACCGGGCGGCTGTCCGTGGGATGCTGAACAAACCCATGAATCGCTCATCCAGTATTTAATTGAAGAAACTTACGAAACAGTCGATGCGATTGATTCGGCAGATGCTGAGCATCTAAAGGAAGAACTTGGCGATTTGCTGTTGCAGGTTTATTTTCATTCGGAAATCGCTAGCGAGACTGGCAAGTTCAACATTGATGATGTTGCTAACGGCATAGCTGACAAACTGATTCGCCGGCATCCGCATGTATTTCCCGATGCAGCTGGCCAGATAGTGGCAGCCGAAACCGCCGCAGATGTCGAGGCGAATTGGCAAAATTTAAAAAATGCCGAAAAACAGCGAGAAAGCATCACCGATGGCGTCCCCACTGCATTGCCACCATTAACGCAGATTTCCAAATTGCTCCAAAGATTGGAAAATGCCAGCCGGCCGCATCTCGTTCCAATGCGAGCAACCGCAGCTGTTGAGACGGCGCTCATGGATGGTGTGCAGCCAGCAGATCTTGTTTTAGCGGCCATCTCGGCATTGCGCGCACAGGGAATCGACCCAGAATCCGAACTCCGCACAACTGCATTGCGGTTGCGGGCTGAAATTCAGTCAGACGAGGCCAAAATCGCAGCCGTTTTGAAAAAATCCACTTCAGCCACCGAGTAGAATTCCGCCGTATCCGCACGGATGCGATGTTTACGTAACTCCGACTGAAACTGGAGCCAATACTGTGGCCAGCATTGAAAATGTAATCGCCCGCGAAATCCTTGATTCTCGCGGCAATCCAACCGTTGAGGTTGAAATTCTGCTTGATGACGACACTTTTGCTCGTGCAGCAGTGCCTTCCGGCGCCTCAACTGGTGCTTTCGAAGCCAGCGAACGTCGCGATGGCGGCGACCGCTACCTCGGCAAAGGCGTAGAAGGCGCGGTTGCTGCGGTTGAAGACGAAATCGCACCTGCCATTCTCGGTTTTGATGCTGCTGAACAGCGTCTAATTGACCAGGCCATGATTGAACTTGATGGCACCCCAAACAAGAGCCGACTAGGTGCAAACGCCATCCTTGGTGTTTCTCTTGCCGTTGCTCATGCAGCAGCTCAAAGCGCTGACTTGCCATTGTTCCGCTATGTCGGTGGCCCAAATGCTCACACCTTGCCAGTGCCAATGATGAACATCTTGAATGGTGGCTCTCACGCTGATACCTCCGTTGACATTCAGGAATTTATGATCGCTCCAATCGGTGCACCTTCTTTCCGTGAAGCTGTTCGCCAGGGTGCTGAGGTTTACCACGCACTCAAGAGTGTTCTGAAAGCAAAAGGTTTTGCAACCGGCCTTGGCGATGAAGGTGGTTTTGCACCTAACCTGCCATCCAACCGTGCAGCCCTCGAACTAATCGCTGAAGCAGTTGAAAAAGCTGGTTTGAAGTTAGGCACCGACGTGGCATTGGCGCTCGATGTTGCAGCCACTGAATTCTTCAAAGATGGCAAGTACACCTTCGAAGGCAAGCAACTCTCAGCTCAGGAAATGAGCGATTACTACGCATCGCTCGTTGCTGACTTCCCAATGGTCTCGATTGAGGACCCACTAAGCGAAGATGACTGGGACGGCTGGGCAGCTATCACGAATCAGTTGGGCTCCAAAGTCCAGCTAGTTGGCGATGACTTGTTCGTCACCAATCCAACTCGTTTGGCAGATGGCATTGCTCGCGGCACCGCAAACGCGCTTCTAGTTAAGGTAAACCAGATTGGCACCTTGACTGAAACTCTTGACGCGGTTGCTTTGGCACATCGCAGTGGTTACCGCTGCATGATGAGCCATCGCTCTGGCGAAACTGAAGACGTCACGATTGCAGATTTGGCTGTCGCTGTAGATGCCGGCCAGATTAAGACTGGTGCACCAGCTCGTTCCGAGCGCGTTGCTAAGTACAACCAGTTGCTCCGCATCGAAGAAGAACTCGATGATGCTGCAGTTTATGCAGGCGCAGCAGCGTTCCCACGTTTTACTAAGTAACATCTCTTAATATGATCAAGCGGCGGTTAGACGAATCAACTTCGGCTAACCGCCGCAACATTATTAATTTGCTCAATGGTCGATTTTTCATTTTCGTACTATTCGTAGTCATTGCCCTGGGAATTGTTGGGGTGCCGCTAAGACAATTTGTGGCCCAGAACTTCCAGATCAATCAGCTTGAAACCGAGTTAGCTGACTATGAGGATGTCATTAAGACACTGAGAATCGAACGCGAACGTTGGGATGACCCGGCTTATGTAATTGCCCAAGTCCGGCAACGAATGGCGTATGTGATGCCCGACGAAGTGGGGTATATCGTGCTCGGGTCGGAAGACGTGCCAGCAGCGGTGCAATACAAACTTGGCTCACCGATTCCACCAGAGCCTTGGTTTGAAACCGTTTTTGAGTCGCTGGAAACTGCTAGTGATACCGCGAATTTAAAGGACTAACGTGCTTTCCCAAAACTCACCTTCAATCTCTGCGGCAGATCTCGCTGCTATGGAACGGCAGTTGGGTCGACCTGTGCGCGGCGCAGTGGAGGTTGTGAGTCGGTGTCGCTGCGGTGAACCCAATGTCATCAAAACATTGCCTCGCTTACCAGATGGCACTCCGTTCCCCACAACTTACTACCTAACTTGCCCACGACTCAGCAGTGCGCTGGGCACGCTTGAAGCTGATGGCTACATGCGGGAATTAGAGGAGTTGCTCGCCACTGATAGCGAAATTGCAGCGCAGTATCAGGCAGCTCACGAGTCTTACCTCGCTGATCGCTATGCGCTTGGTGAAGTCGCGGAGATCGAAGGAATTAGCGCTGGTGGAATGCCAAATCGAGTTAAATGCCTACACGTACTCGTCGCACATTCATTAGCTAAAGGACCAGGCGTGAATCCGCTGGGAGATTTGACGATTGCAAAGCTCGGAGACTGGGAAGCAAACTGCAGCGAGGGAGATTTATGAGTCGCATTGCAGCGATTGATTGTGGGACAAACTCGATTCGGCTTTTAATTGTTGAGCACACAGAATCTGGAGTTCGGGAACTCGATCGCCGAATGGTGATTGTTCGGCTTGGTGAAGGCATTGATCAGACAGGTGAGTTTAGTGCCGCGGCATTAGAGCGGACCTTTGCTGCAATCGACGATTTCGTGAAAATTCTTTCCAACTATGAGATTGATGGCATTCGTTTTGTTGCAACCTCTGCAAGTCGCGATGCTAAAAACCGCGCGGTGTTTGAAGCTGGTGTTGCAAGTCGTTTAGGCGTGCAGCCCGAAATCATTTCGGGTGACGAAGAAGCCAGACTTTCTTTTCTGGGAGCGACCTCCGAGCTCTTGGCAAAAGGTGCTACTGGTCCATTTCTTGTAATTGACATTGGTGGCGGTTCAACCGAGTTCGTTATTGGTCAAGATTCGCCCGCTTCAGCTCGTTCGGTCAACATCGGTTGTGTTCGCATGACTGAACGGCATTTACAGACTGATCCACCAAGTGGTGCTGAGATTGAAGCAGCTACCGCTGATATAGATTCTGCAATCGCGGCGGCACTTGCTGTCGTGCCTGCAGGACAAGCGGTTGAAGTGATTGGCTTAGCAGGTTCTGTCACCACAGTTGCTGCCATGGCGTTGGGCCTGCCAAAGTATGACCGAAACCAAATTCACGGTACGCGTTTGTCGCGGGAGCAAATTATTTCTGCTTGCGATCGACTACTCCACATGACTCGGTCCCAGCGCAGCGAATTGCCTTTTATGCATCCTGGACGAATTGATGTGATTGGGGCAGGCGCACTCGTACTGAAACAATGTATAGCTGCACTACCACAAGAGAACCTGCTAGTTAGCGAGCACGATATTCTGGATGGTATCGCTGCTGATCTCTATCAGCGCATGACTAGCTGACGTCCGGACTGCCGTACTTGTTTGGGCCAGCCTGGGATGGCCAAAGCGTCACCACCAGGGCTGCCAAACTCACAATATTTGCGAGGCCAAGGTACAAATCACTTTGCGTTGTGGCGCCAGTTCCCACTAGGTAGTCAGAGTAAATCCGCGCACCCACACCCGACATGAAAACTATGAATACGTAAATACCGCTCAATCCAACATCGTGAAAGCGTCGCACCATCAACATCAGTGTCGGTATGCCAAATCCAAAAACATAAATAAACACAACCACCAGGGTGGCAAGTGCAGTAAGTCCTTCTGCAAGTTCAGGGTTCGAAGCAGCCCCGCTTGGCGCAAGGTTTACTGCAATGATGGTTGCACCTACTGTGATGAGAATCATGAGCAAGATCTCAAAAAGAACGAAATACCAGTAAGCCTTCCGGCCAGCGCGACCGCGCGGATTCAAATAGTTACGGTAAGCAGATGTGATTGCTTGGTTGAAATCCATTAATTTTTCCTAGTCTCTTTCATCATCAAGCTCATGCCGACAAATACTAAAGTTAAAATCGCGGCGAAGTTGAATGGAAGCGTGTACCCGTTGCTGAGGTCAAGGAGTAAGCCACCAATCAGCGGTCCAAAAATCGCTCCAAAATCAGCTGCCATCTGGTAAGCGCTGATTGCAGCACCACTTTTTTGGCCAGATGTGACATCTCCAACAACCGCTGTCGGGGCACTACTTAAGAAGCTGCCGGCCACTCCAAGCACAATCATTGCGAGCACAATCACGAGCGTGATTGATGCTTGGGCAAGCAGCAACATGCCAACAACTGTTAAGCCATTTCCGACTATGAGACTTATGCGGCGGCCGCGTAGATCTGTGGTTTTGCCGGCGAAAACCAGCAGACTTGCTTGAGCCACTGAACTGGCTAAGAACGCCAAACTTGCATAAACCGGGGGAGCGCCAAGTTCTTTAACAATCAATAGCGGAACTAATGCATTAAGAATTCCAAATCGCACGAGCCCGACATTGAAGTTAGTTCCGAGCGCAGTTAAGTACGGCAAAGATGTCAAAACTTTTCGGAATCCGAATTTCTCGTCGGAAGTGGCCACGACATTTTCCAGCAGGTGCGCTTTATTGAGGTACTTCCAACTCACAAGACTTGCCCCAAGCAGGGTCAGCGCATAAATGAAAAATGGTGATCGCAGTGACCAGCTCACAAAAATGCCACCAACCGCTGGACCAGCTAGGCCGCCAATCAAGAAACCACCGCTCCAGGCACTCGCAGCTCGACCTCGCATGTCGGCTGGGACGATACGGATCAGCAGAGCCATAGCTGAAACCGTAAACATGGTGCTGCCAAAGCCACCCAAACTCCGCCAAAACAAAAGGTGGTAGTAATCGTTACTCAAGCCAGCTAAAGCCGAACTGGCAGACACGATTAGTAGTCCACTCGTCAACACTCGACGCTCACCAATTCGATTAACCAGCCAGCCAGCTGGTGGGGCCGCAATCAAGCGAGTGAAGGCGAAAGCTGAAATCACAGCCGCCGCCATAAAAGCGGTTACCCCAAATGTGCTTGCGAAAGTTGGGATGACTGGGGCCACAATCCCGAATCCGAGTGCAACAAAAAACGCAATCAAACTCAGGGCAGTGATTTCTATTGGCAGATCGCGCAGGAGTGGTACTCGTTTTTGGATCCACTCAAGCGGATGGGCAATTCCGCTCACGCGGTTTCGTTTTTTTGTACATCAATCAATGTGACTGTGGTTTCGCGTCCGTTTGGGAGTTTGTATTCAATATCGTCACCAATATGCCGGCCAATCACAGCTTCACCAAGCGGTGAACCGGGCGAGAGGATTTCGAATTTGGTGAATTCCGCCTCGGTAGCAGTACCGATGTAATAAGTCTCGCTATCACCCGGCGCAAATTGGATGGTTACAACTCGTCCGATGTGAGCAACCCCATCGGCAACTTCTGGTGCGCCCACTTTGGCATTTTCAAGTAGGGCCTTCAGGTGATTAATCCGACCTTCGTTGTGACCTTGCTCTTCTCGAGCTGCGTGGTAGCCACCATTTTCTTTAAGGTCGCCTTCGGCCCGAGCTTCCGCAATTCGAGCAGTGATTTCCGTGCGAATTGGACCCTCACGTTCGGCAAGTTCTGCCACCAAACTGTCGAAGGCAGCTTGGGACAGCCAAGTTACATGTGGCTCGGTCATGAGTACTCCAGTTCGTTGGGGAATTACTTATCGATTGGTGCGGGGGTAACTTGCCACGGCGCAGCCAAATTTTGGCTTTGAGCCGGCGGCAAGATACCCGGGCGGAAATGTGGCCCAGGAAGATTCTCAAATCCACTTGGCTCACATACTGGGTTTGGCACCGAAAAATTATCGCCTACGGTGTTCACCACGAGTCGGTAGGTCGCGGTCGGGCCGGTTTCGGAAATCCAAAAAGCGGCATACCCAACATCGAATCGGTCCGCATCCTGCACTCGAGCCACACAATAAACAGCTTCGGCATCTGGTCGGTTGATACTCCAAACTAATGACACCGAGGTGGGACTCAATTCTTGCCACCCTACAAGGGCGGTGCGACCTCCCGACACCAGCCGATCGCCAATCTGCCACAAGCCACCAAGAACAACCGCAGCAAAAACCACGCCGCTTACCACCCAGGCAGCGATTGGTCGCGGCCGGATGTCGTAGCGATCATGTAAGTGATTTGGCACTCGTTTACGGTCGACTCCCATAGTGGTTGAAGCCTACTAATCCGCAGAAAATCTGCAGAGGTGAGAGAATTCCCTCAGAGGTGTGAAATGAACTTTTTGCTTGGGCTCCTGACTGAGGCTGAATTTGTACCTGATCCTGCGCGGGTCACGGCCGGTTGGATTGGCGGCTTCTTTTTCTTCGGAATGTTCGGGCTGGTATTCCTGCTTTGGTGGAATATGAACGGTCGTATCAAACGTCTGAATCAAAAAGGTTTTGTGGGCGAAGATGCAGATTCTGTGGAGCCGACTGAAAAATTATGAGGCGAAAATTTTTCCGACGGCTGATGGCCTCAACGCTGTTGATGCTTTTGGCACTCGGAGCCACCGCTGGGCTCGGTGCCTGGCAGTACACGGTCGCATACCGCAATGATGTCGTAAACACGGTTGCCGCCCGCGCGGCTGTGGACTTGAGCAAAGTATCCAAAGTGGGGGAATATCTGGCTGAGTCAAACTACGGTCAGGCAGTAACTGTCAGTGGTTTCCTCGATTGTTCCGCTGCTTTTGCAGTTGATTTCGATTCCACTCGTGCCGCTTGGGATGTCTGCAAGCTCAACCTAGCGGACGGCACGGCTGTAGCGGTTGCTTTCGCAGAGGCGCCGAGTGGACTTGCGGAAGAGACCAAAGTGAACGGTCGAATTCAACCCGCTCACTCAGTGACTGCGATGCCAGCCCGTTACGAAGTTGCTGCCAGTGTGCCTGCGATAAACACTGACGATCTGGTTTTGCGATGGCAACAGAATGTGCACGATGGCTACATCGCCGCTACCCAAATCGAAGCTGCTCCGAATGCGAAGCTATTGACAGAGTCACTTTTCACCTGGCCGCCTGTAGGTATCCAGATGCGTAATTTGTTTTATGCCTGGCAGTGGTGGATCTTTGCTGGCTTCACTGTTTTCCTTTGGGCGAAATTCACGCTAGACGATTATCGTGAGCTCATCTCCAACCCTCGACGAAACGAGTCCTAAATGAATCAAGAAGTTCCAGCCCAAGATGTTGTCGTGGCATTTGGTCGGTATCGCTTTATCGCAATCCTGACAGGCACAGTTTTGGCCTTTCTTACAGTGGTTGCGATTCCTTACAAGTACATTTTCAACGGACCCGGTGATTGGACTGCTTACGCCTGGATGGCTCACGGCTGGCTCTACATTGTTTATTTCTTGCTGACCCTTGATTTAGGGCTGCGCGCAAAATGGAGCATCGGCAAACTCATCTTGATGGAACTTGCTGGCACCGTTCCATTCATGTCTTTCTGGAGCGAGCGCAAACTTCGCAAAGAATTTCAGCTTTAGAACCGTAAAAGAATTGGCGACCACCTTGAGGTGGTCGCCAATTCTTTTCACTTAGTTGGCTGCTGGAGAGGACTTCCAGGTTGCGTACCCGCCATCGAGGTTCTTGACGGAGTAGCCCAACTGCGCCAACAGGCGTGAAGCGGTATGAGCTCGGTGGCCGCTGGCATCCATCACGATGAGTTGCTTGTTGGTGATTTCGTTGTGACGGTCACGAATTTCGGTGAGTGGAATATTTAAAGATCCTTCAATATGGCCACGACCGTATTCATATGCGCTGCGTACGTCCAGAAGTAGAGCGCCAGCAGCGAGCTCAGTGCTTAATTCATGCCACTGAATAGTTTTAACCGTACCGGCCATGATGTTGTCGGCGATGTAGCCAAGCATGTTGACTGGATCTTTTGCCGAGCTAAATGGTGGGGCGTAGGCCAATTCCAAATCCATCAAACGATTGGCTTTCATGCCAGCCTGCATAGCGGTAGCAAGCACGTCAATCCGTTTGTCGACGCCTTCGCCGCCAATACCTTGAGCGCCGTAAATCTGGCCAGTCGCAGGATTGAACAAGAGTTTCAACATCATTTGTTCAGTGCCAGGGTAGTAGCCAGCATGCGAACCTGGATGAGTATGAACTGCAACATAATTCATGCCAGCTGCCTTCAGGCGACGTTCATTCCAGCCGGTTGCCGCAACCGCAAGATCAAATACTTTTACAATCGAAGTACCGGTTGCTTTTGTGGGGGAAACAGGGTGGCCACTGATGTGGTCAGCTGTTACACGGCCATGGCGGTTTGCGAGATTCGCAAGTGGAATTAAGACAGCCGTCTCATCAAGCGCGTCAATCTTTTCGCAGGCGTCACCAACTGCATAGATTTTCGGATCACTGCTCTGGTGGTATTCATTTACTTTGATGCCGCCTTTAGGGCCAACCTCAAGTCCTGCCCCAACCGCAAGCGTGGTGTCAGGGCGAACACCGATCGCCATCACAACCAACTCGGTCGGAATCTCGGTGCCGTCAGCCAAGACAACGGAATTTTCTCTAATCTCAGTCAACGTCGAGTTCAAGCGCACATCAATTCCGTTGATTTTCATAACGTCAGAAACCGTTAGCGCCATCTCTTCATCGATAGGCGCAAAAACTTGTGGCGCAGCTTCGACGAGCGTGACATTGATGCCACGGTGAACTAGGTTCTCAGCAGTCTCCACCCCGATATATCCGCCACCAACAACAGTTACATGTTGTGGATGATGTGCGATTGCTGCGAATAGCGTGTCGACATCCTCAACCGTGCGCAGTTGGTAAGAGCGCTCAATGCCAGGAATGTTCGGTTTGATGGTTGCGGCACCTGGGCTCAGAATCAAGTTGTCGTACTCAACCTCGAACTCACTACCGTCGGTCAAGTTTCGCACTTTAACGCTCTGGCTGGCGCGATCAATTGCGATGACCTCATGGGCAACATTGACGTCGATGTTGAACTGCGCTTTCAAACCCTCAGGAGTCTGAAGTACAAGAGCGTCATGCCATTCAATAACACCACCGAGGTAATAGGGGAGTCCGCAGTTGGCATAAGACACGTAATTGCTTTTTTCGAAAACTGTAATTTGGGCATTCTCATCAAGTCGGCGCAAGCGGGTAGCGGCAGACATACCGCCGGCAACACCACCAACAATTACAACTTTCTTTGCTGTTTCAGTACTCATATTTGCTCCAATTGGTTCGGTACATAGGTACGGTAGGGGGTATCGTTTGCGCTACCTGCAAGGAGGTGCCCCATGGAATTAGACCAAGACACAACCGCTGAGGTCATCAAGCGACTTCGACGAGCCGAAGGCCAACTTGGTGGCGTTATCAAAATGCTCCAAGAGGGGCGTGAATGCACTGATGTTGTGATGCAGTTAGCGGCCGTGAGTCGAGCGGTTGATAAAGCTGGATTCAGATTGGTTGCGGGTGGTTTAAGAGGATGTGTAACCGGCGGTGAAACCGACGGCGAAACGCTTGCCCAACTTGAAAAGTTGTTCATCACGCTGGCCTAGCCTTTCTAATTTCCTACTTTCCAAGGATACCCCCAGGGGTATACAAATGCACAACGCGAGGGTGCCTTGATTTCTTCCCGATACTTTTGGAGTTACTTCGTAGCGTCAATGGCAATCATTCTCGCGCCAGGGCCAAGCGTGTTGTTCGCAATCGCTCGAGCGATCGCCTGGGGTCGGGCATCGGCGGTTATTACTGTCGCTGGCAACGCAATCGGGATGTTGGTACTTGCTGTTTTTGTTGCCGTAGGTCTCGGTCCTTTGATATCGACCTCGGATTTGCTCTTTTTTGCTGTGCAGTTCGCGGGGGGCCTGTATTTGGTATGGATGGGAATTGATGCAATTCGGCATCGCGCCGACAGTGCAGCCGAAATGACGTCGACTCCGAATGGCCAATTGAGTTTGTCGAAGAATTTGCGAGAAGGCTTTTGGGTTGGCTTTCTCAATCCCAAAGCGATTGTTTTTTTCGCCGCAATTTTTCCGCAATTTGTTGATAGAGAGCTGGGCTCTGTCACGCTCCAGCTTTTGTCGTTGGGTGCTGTCTTTGCTGTTTTAGCTTTTCTCTCTGATGGCACGTGGGCACTTGCTGCTGGAACTGCCCGCAAGTGGCTAAGTGGCGAGCCGCATCGACTCGAAAAACTCAGGTACATCGGTGGCCTAGTAATGATTTTGCTCGGCGTCGCCATCATGATTCCGTTGCTGTTAAGTTGAGCCGTATGCCAGAAATTAACTCTTATGAAGATGTAGATTTAAAAGCATCAATGTATGTACGTGTCACTTCTGCGCCAGAAAACTTCTTGGCTGGTTGGCGCGAAGGGGATGCTCAGGCGGTCGCGCTAAGTCGAGCAAGTGGAAACTTCATTTATTTTTCAAAGCCCAGCACTCCTGCCTTTTATGCGCGCACGGTGATGGCTGCCACCTCAAAGCTAGGCGAAATCAAAGAAATCACCGTACATCCAGCATTGGCCGAGAAGCTAAATCCGAAAGCAGTCTTCCCTTGGATTTGGATGTCTAAGTTTGACCAAGTCTTGCCAGACTTTTCACACTTGAATCTAGAAATTGTTAGCGATGCCAAATTGAACAATCAAATACACGCTTTCATTGTCCGCTCGGGATTCGAGGCTCACTTCTTACCCGGGCACCCAGAAATTGAATTTTGGGCAGTTGCTTGGAATGGCGATAGAACGGCGATTGAGGCCGTGGCTGCTGGATCCCGACGAATCAGTGGTGAGCGCGTGTTGAACACAGTTTTAGTAGCACCGAGTTTGCGCGGCCGAGGTCTTGGTAAAGCCATTACAGCAGCAGCCACCGCTGAAATCCAAAGGCTTGGTTCATCAGTCGTTCACCTAGGTGTTAAGGGAACAAATGTGCAGGCAATGCGAGTCTACGAGTCGCTCGGATTTGAGATTACTGACGAATTGGCGTCATTAGAGCTTTAGCCATAGACAAAAACCGAACAGGTAGTCACTGTTGGCAGGTTTTACATGTGGCAACCACGTGATGCCAAGTTAGCATTTGGCGGGGGCCAACTAGAAGGTTTTTATGCGTTTCCTCACCAGGTGGATTGTGAATCACCCTAAGCGGGTGCTCGTTAGCAGTGTTTTAGTTTTTCTAATTGCGGGTGCAATCGGCGGCAACGTCGTTAACCGCATGTCGGGTGGTGGCTACGACGATGCGAACAGCGATAGCGCAAAGGTTGCCGAAATCTTGGAAACAGATTTTGAACTTGCCGATCCGCATCTATCTATTTTGGTAGGCATTCCAAATAAAGCCAATGCAATTGATACAGCCCAGGTCACTGCGGTGGCTGATGATGTTTATGAACGCGTAAATGAAATTTCGGGAATCAGTGAGATTACGACCTATTGGAACTCAGGTCTAGCTCAAAGTTTGGCTGCAGAAAACAAGAGCCTCGGTTTGATTTTGATTTACCTTGAATCTGATTCATTAGATGAAAAAAATGCAATTTCGCGTGACATCATTGATCTACTTCCGGCAACCGAAAATGGTGTCAAGATTTATGTTGGTGGCGTTGGATCTATCTACACCGCTATTAACACCCAGATCACTGAAGACATCACTTTCGCCGAAAAAATCTCTATTCCTCTGACGTTGTTGATGTTGCTAATAGTTTTTGGAAGTGCTGTTGCAGCTTCAATGCCACTGATTGTTGGGTTATTCGCAATCTCAGGTGCAATGTTCGGCATCTTCACTGTGTCGTTGTTCACTGATGTCAGCGTTTTTGCCTTGAACCTAATCACCGGGTTGGGTCTTGGGTTAGGCATTGACTATGCGCTCTTAATGGTGAATCGTTTTCGTGAGGAAATGGACAAAGAAACCGACGTTGATGTCGCGATTAGAAACACGATAAATACGGCAGGTAGAACTGTCTTGTTCTCTGGATTGACTGTGGCTCTAACTTTGAGTTCCATGTTCGTGTTCCCACAACAATTCTTGCGTTCATTTGCTTTTGCAGGTGTACTGGTTTGTTTGATGGCAGTGGTTGGCGCGTTGGTGCCATTGCCTGCGGCTTTACGACTGCTTGGTAAGCGGGTCGATAAGTTGAAGATCCGGCGTGGTGACCTGGTTCCAAAGGCTGATGGTTTTTGGTCGCGTACAGCTCGTTTTGTAATGCGTCGCCCGGTGGCAGTCTCACTTGTGACGATTGTGGTGCTCGGCTCCGCTGCCAGCCTGGCGTTGGATTCCAAGTTCGGTCAGGTAGATGATCGGGTTTTGCCGGCTTCTAACCCAGCTGCTCAAGCGGCTCAAGCTTTCCGTGACAACTTCAATAGTTTTGAGGGTTCACCAATCGAAATTCTGTTGCCAGTTGATAGCGCAACCTCTGGGCTAGCCACTGAAATTAGCGAATTGCCGCAAATTACCCGAGTTGAGAGTGCAGCCGGGATATATCAAAACGGCGAGTTCTTGCCGCTGGGCGCTGAGGTTGGTTGGCCCGCCATGCCGTTCACGACCGATGACTACGACCGTTTGCGGGTTATCGCTGAGGTAGAACCACGTAATGCCGAAGGTGAAGCTCTCATTTGGGAAATCCGCGAACTTGTTCCGACCGCGCTGGTCGGAGGCGGTGCTGCAATCTACGCTGATTCGCAGGCTGGAATTTCGGACAATCTACTTGCCGCATTCGCTTGGGTTGCTCTCGCGACTTTGATTCTGCTGTTCATGTTCACTGGCAGCGTACTGTTGCCATTCAAAGCAGTGCTCTTGAATTTACTTTCGCTGTCTGCCACCGTCGGAGTTTTGAGTTGGATGTTCCAAAACGGCAACCTGCAGTTCCTCACTGGTGATTACACGGTGACAGGGCAACTCGATACCTCGTCTTTGGTGTTGATTGTGATCGTGACTTTCGGCTTATCCATGGACTACGAAGTTTTCTTGTTGAGTCGAATCAAAGAAGAGCATGATCGTGGTTCAGATACGCAAACCGCGGTAGCGGTTGGTTTGCAGAAGTCGGGCCGCATCATCACGGCTGCTGCTGCTTTGTTAGCGGTTGTGTTTGCTGCCTTCGTGACTAGTTCGGTTACCAGCATCAAGATGCTCGGCTTCGGCATTGCTTTTGCTATTTTGTTAGACGCAACTGTGGTGCGTGGATTGCTGGTGCCAGCACTCATGCGCATTGCAGGCAAATACAACTGGTGGGCTCCTGCACCGCTTGCGCGGATCTACGAACGGTTTGGCTTGCGGGATTAATCGGCTTGTTGTTGGCGCTGTTCAGTCGCAAATACACTGAGCAAAACCAGCGCGCCACCAACCACTTGTAATGGGGTGGGTAAGCCGCGTCCGATGAGCGCTCCGATCAAAATCCCAAACACCGCAATCAGATTTAATCCGATTGCAGCGTGACCAGTAGAAACTGAAACTGCTGCCTTTGCGTACCAAACAAAAGGCAGCGCCACACCGAAGACTCCGGAGCCAGCTGCTGCCAGGTATCCGACCAACGCGAAATCAAACTCGCCACTTGTCAAGGTGGTAGTAACTGGGAAAGTCAGCGCAGCAAATAGAAAAGCTACGAATGCTTGTCCCCAGGCAAGTCCAACCGCATCCAGGTTCTGATCCTCGAGAGCAAGTTTGCGAATCAAAACGGAATATCCGGCAGCTGCGATTGCGGCGAAGGCAAAGAATAAATTGGACCAAAGTGAACCAATCGAATTAGCTTGAGCCGAGTAGCCAGCAATTACCGCACCTCCAAAACCAACCAACAGCGCGAATAGCTCTTTAGGTCTCAAGCTTTCCCGCAAAAACCACCAGCCAAAGATTGCAAGAAGTAAGACTTCTGAAGACATGATGATTAATCCGGTTGCAACTGTTCCGCTGGCGTAACCAAGGTTTCCAAAAAAATATGTCAGCCCGGGTTGGAGTAATCCGAGAGCGGCCACGGCCTTCCATGGCAACTGCAGCCAGGTTCGTCGAAAGAAAAAACTCAAAACGATAAAACCAGTCCCGAGTTCTACCAAGAACATCCAGCCAATAGGAAGGTGCTCAAGCGCCAGGTCAGAAAAGGGGTTGGAAAACCCCCATGCCAGCATCGCAAGAATCAGATATACGTATGGCTTAGTCATTTAGCCTCGAATAGGTAGTCGAAACTCTGGTTTGAATCCATCTTCAACGCGGCGGGTGCCTAAGACTTTTTCCAATTGCAAGCCAAGCGCAAGTAATTGAAGTTCACTGTTCGCCGGCCCAGCGATTGTTAGACCAACCGGTAGACCGTCGACTAGTCCCATGGGCAAACAAAGGAGCGGGGTGCCGGCTATAGCGGCAGGAGATGTCACAGCACCACCAACGAATCGATCGCCAAGCGCAAGGTCACTTTTCCAGGCTGGTCCGTAGGTGGGGGCGACTAGCAAATCGAAATCACCGAATGCCTTCGTGTGTATCTCTTTTGCCCAATTGTGTGCGCGATTCCGAGCTTGTTTGTAGGTTTCGGAACTTCGGCCACCTGAGATGATTGCATCATCAAAGCACTCTTGTCCAAAGTGCTTGAGTTCCAATTCATCCTGCAGATTAAACGCATGTATCTCAGCCAGGGACTTGTGCGGATTATCTGGCCGACGAGTTTTCAAATATGTGTCTAAGTCGGTCTGGAGCTCAGCCATGAGTGCAACCCATTCAGCCTCGCCAATTTCAGCATCGGCAGCCGGTACATCACAGTCAGCAATTCCCTGTACAAGTGGCTCGAGCAATTTGATTGCTCTTTCAAAAACAGCATCTGTAGCTGCGTGCTCAGTCAGCCAGTTTGTGGCTACGCCAATTCGCAGATTTTTTGGCATCTCGGACGCGGCTGCCAAATCGGTGAGCAAATCAGGTTGATTAGCAATTACCGCAAAAGTTCGGGCGGCCAAGCTGACATCAACCGCAATTGGACCAGCAGTATCTTGGGTGAGGCTGACGGGGACAATGCCAGTGCTTGAAACTGAACCCACAGTTGGCTTTAATCCAACCACCCCGTTGAGTGAAGCTGGACACACAATCGAACCATCAGTTTCTGTTCCAATCGCGACCGAGACTAGGCCAGCCGCAACCGCAGCGCCGGAACCAGCAGATGAGCCGCCAGCACTTCGATCTAACGCCCACGGATTTCCCACCAGCCCACCGACAGCAGACCAGCCGCTGGTGGAGTGAGTAGAACGAATGTTGGCCCACTCACTTAAATTGGTTGAGCCAACTAGCTGAGCCCCGGCATTGAGCAGATGGGTGACGATTGGTGCGTCACTTTTTACTTCTGCAGTTAAAGCTCGCGATCCAGCGCTCGCTGGCAAGCCAACAGCTTCAATGTTGTCTTTAATTGCAATCGCAATTCCACTCAAGTCACCAGAATTTTGTCCATCCCGGTCGGACAGAGCCAACATCGCATTTAACTTGTTGGGTCCAACCTCAAGTTCGTTGTAGGCAACTTGAAAATCTGATCGGGATAAATATTTGTCGGTCATGGGCATAGCCTGACATGAGAAATTCGTTTGGCAACTAGATTTTGGCGCTGAAAGTGGAGGGTGCAATGCCAAACAAATTTGCTCGCGTGGTGAGTCGAGTACTCCGCGTGCCATTGGTAGAGCTGTACGAAGCCCGCTTGAATAAAAATCTGCGTTCGCTTCCAAAGCCCGAGCATGTTGGTGTCATTTTGGATGGCAATCGCCGTTGGGCAGCTGAACAAGGTGGACCGGCTTCGCGCGGACACCGCGTTGGCGCAAGTCGTATTCAAAATTTGTTGGAATGGTGTGAAGAACAGGACGTAAAAGTTGTCACGCTTTGGCTGCTTTCCACTGAAAATCTGAATCGAAATCAATCTGAGTTGATTCCACTATTGCGAATCATTGAAAACACTGCAAACGAGTTGGCTGCTACCGGACGCTGGCGAATCAACCTGGTTGGTGCGGCAAGCGCTCTGCCCGAACAAACTGCCCAAGTGCTAAGTGCGGCCCAGAGCCAAACTGTTGATTGTTCTGGCCTTACAGTAAACATGGCTGTGGGATACAGCGGTCGGCGGGAACTTGTGGATTCCTTTAAGTCTTACTTGGAAACTTCAGCCAAGCACGGAAAATCAATCGCGGACTGCATTGCTGAAATTTCAGCTGCAGATATCGAAGCCCATTTATATACAAAAGGTCAGCCAGACCCTGATCTAGTGATTAGAACGTCAGGCGAACAACGACTATCGGGCTTTTTGTTGTGGCAAACCGCACATTCAGAATTCTGGTTTACCGATGCCTACTGGCCTGACTTTCGAAAAATCGATTTCCTACGTGCGATTCGAGACTTCGGTAATCGCAAACGCCGATTCGGTTCTTGAAATACATCTAGTTACATCTTCATGAACTAACGGCGTGTTGAAACCGCTCTTTGAGTATTGGATTTATTTTTCGGTGCAACACACCCGAGTGCGTGGAGGTGCAATGCCCCGTAAATCATCCGACGGCCCATCCGAATCTGTGTCGAAAAAGCAGCCGTCGAAAAAATCCAAAGCCCCGGAGACGAGAACTTTTGTCATAGATACTTCAGTTTTGCTCTCAGACCCGCATGCGATTCTGCGGTTTGCCGAACACGAAGTCGTGATTCCGGTCGTGGTGCTAGCTGAGTTGGAGGCCAAACGCAGTCATCTCGAGCTTGGGTTTTTTGCCCGCAGCGCATTGCGGTTGATGGATGATTTACGCATTGCCCATGGCCGACTTGATGAACCGCTACCGCTGGAAAGCGGCGGCAGTTTGCGTGTCGAGCTCAATCACACCGATGAATCCGTACTGCCGGCCGGGCTCAGACTCGGCGATAACGACACTCGCATCCTGGCTGTCGCTAAAAATCTGTCACTCGTGGGCCGCGATGTAGTCGTGGTCTCGAAAGATCTACCTATGCGAGTCAAAGCCTCGGTGGCTGGACTCAATGCTGAGGAATATCGAGCCGAGTTGGCAGCCACCGATGGTTGGTCAGGAATTGTCGACCTACACGTGTCAGCCGAGCAAGTTTCCGAACTCTACGAAAATGCCACACTTCATTTGAAAGATGCGGAAGCGCTTCCAATTAATGCTGGCGTTGTTTTGCATGCCGGTAAAACCAGTGCACTCGGGCGAGTCATGGGACGCGGCGTAGTTCGATTGGTTCGAGGTGATCGGGAGGCTTTTGGTCTGCACGGTAGAAGTGCCGAACAGCGAATTGCCCTCGACATCCTGCTCGACGAGGAAGTGGGAATTGTCTCCCTAGGTGGCAAAGCTGGAACCGGCAAGAGCGCACTCGCAATCGCGGCTGGGCTGGAGGCAGTTTTAGAGCGGCGCAGTCACAAAAAAGTCATGATCTTTCGTCCGTTATACGCGGTTGGGGGACAAGAACTGGGATTTCTGCCGGGCACCGAAGCCGAAAAGATGTCACCTTGGGGTCAAGCAGTGTTCGACACCCTCGGCGCCATTGCTTCAGAGACGTTGATGCAAGAGGTCATCGATCGAGACTTGATTGAAGTGCTGCCGCTAACGCATATTCGCGGCCGATCCCTTCATGATGCTTTTGTGATTGTGGATGAGGCGCAATCACTTGAGCGGAATGTGCTCCTGACGGTCTTGTCGCGTATTGGTAAGGGCTCAAGAGTTGTTCTTACGCACGACATTGCCCAGCGCGACAACCTTCGGGTGGGTCGACATGACGGCGTGGTTGCGGTGGTGGAGAAGCTAAAAGGCCATCCGCTATTTGCTCACATCACTTTGACGCGAAGTGAACGCTCGCCTA
The DNA here is from genome assembly GCA_041170125.1 of Actinomycetota bacterium. Lineage (GTDB taxonomy): Bacteria > Actinomycetota > Actinomycetes > S36-B12 > UBA5976 > JAFMIT01. The sequence goes on along the minus strand of JBEAZM010000016.1, from coordinate 5,524 downwards.
TCGCTGCGCTGGTAACTGACCTGCTGGAGGACGTATCACTGTAAATTGGGGTTTTGGCTGTGACAAATCCCACAGCGATATGTACGAAAAAACCCCCGAAATTGGACATTTACCCCGAAATTTGTGGAAAAACGCGCTTGCCTGCGGTTGCAATCCACAATTTAGTAACGGCAAGGTAACACCATGAAGTTTTCAACCAGTGCACTTGCGGCTGCTTTAGTCGCTTTGCTGACTGCGGGCCTGCTGGCACCGACGGCCACTGCGTTGCCGACCGTGCCTGTGTTTGATACCCCAGCTCCGGTTGAGACTGAAGAAGTAGACGAAACCGAAAACCCAGACACCGAGGCCCCAACCCGCGGTGACACAATCAATCTTCGCAAAGTATTCACTTCGCGATCAAAATCCTCAATCAAGTCGGTTCGTGACTTGGCCCCACAGAATTACCCCGGTTACTTCAAAACAGCGAAGTACGCGAAATGGTATGCCGAACGCCACATCAAGCATGAATATGGCTGGGGTAAAGATGGTTTTAAGTGCCTTTCGACTTTGTGGCAAAAAGAGTCCAGTTGGCGGATCGCGGCTTCAGGAGCTGGCGGTCTGTATCTCGGAATCCCACAGCTGAATCGACCCGCGGTTGTGAAATCTGGCATCCCTGTGGCAACCTACCGCTCCTCCGCGGAGCTTCAGGTTCAGCTCGGTGCCCATTACGTAAAGTATCGGTACGGCTCGCCTTGCAAGGCTCTGAAACATAAAAAGGCAAAAGGCTGGTACTAGTAATGCGCAAAACAACGCGAATAGCGCTGGTTTCTGCGGTTGTTGCTAGTTTCTTCGCACCTGCTGGAATTTATGGCTCTTTTGCAGCCGAGAATCCTCCACGGAACTTGAGCATCTCAACTCCCTCGGGCGAGCGATTTCCCATTTCGACCATTCGGCAAGAGATTTCTGATCGCGAAGCGAAAATTTCAAGGAAGCGCTTCGAAAAACTTCGAAAGAAGCGGGCCGAGTCATCTCGCAAACGCTCAATCCGAAAAATCTCAACCCCAGCTGGTGGCCGGCTTTCAGCTCGTTTTGGTGAGTCGGGTCGGTATTGGTCAGTTCGTCACACTGGAATCGATTTTGATGCCAGCTACGGCGCATCCGTAGTAAACGTGATGAAGGGCAAGGTTGTCTTTAAAGGATACGCTGGGGCCTACGGTTACTTGGTTGTGGTGCGGACAGTTCGTGGTGGTGACATCTGGTACGCGCATCTTTCAGATATCACGGTGAAGACTGGCCAACTTGTTGGTAGTGGCCAGCGCATTGGCTATGTGGGTTCCACCGGCAACAGCTCTGGTTCGCACCTACACCTCGAGGTCCGCAAGAATGACTTGCCAGTCGACCCAGCTGAGTTCCTCTGGGGAAAGCACAAGGGCAAAATCAAAAAAATGAAGGTTCCTGCTTGGGCCTACGGCGATGGCATCCAACGCCTTAGCGATCTCTAAATCTGCAGTTTTCTTCGCTTCTCCGCATTTCCCCAATTTTCCAACTTCTTTTCGCGTACTCCGAAAATTCTTAGCAGGGCTTGCAGGTTAGGTTTAGCCCCTAACTTTTTATCCCACAGGAGCAGTCGTGGATCTTTACGAATACCAAGCTAAAGATTTATTCACCAAGCACGGTGTCCCCGGAACTGTCGGTTACGTTGTCACTACTGCAGCTGATGCAGGTGCCGCGGCCGAAAAAATCGGTGGCACGGTTGTTATCAAGGCCCAGGTGAAAACTGGTGGCCGCGGCAAGGCTGGCGGTGTCAAAGTAGCTACAACCCCCGCCGAAACCGTAGAAAAAGCCGAACAAATTCTCGGCCTCGACATCAAAGGTCATGTCGTGCGCAAGGTCCAAATTGTGCCCGCCTCCAAGATTGCGGAGGAGTACTACGTTTCTTTCCTGCTCGACCGCACCAACCGCAGCTTCCTCGCCATGGCAAGTGTTGAAGGCGGCATGGACATTGAAGAAGTTGCTGCCACCAAGCCTGAGGCGCTCGCCAAAATTCGAGTTGATGCAATTGAAGGTTGCACTGCTGCGAAAGCCAAAGAGATCGTGGAGGCCGCAAACTTCCCAGCTGAGGTTCGCGAACAAGTTGCTGATGTTCTAATGAAACTTTGGGATGTCTTTATCAAAGAAGATGCCACGCTCGTAGAAGTCAATCCACTTGTAAAGACTGAGGCTGGCGAGATTTTGGCACTCGACGGAAAAGTGACGTTAGATGACAACGCCGGTTTCCGGCACCCTGATCACGAAGAACTCAACGATGTCGCCGCAACCGACCCACTTGAATTGCGCGCAAAAGAACTTGATTTGAACTACGTAAAACTCGATGGCGAAGTTGGCATCATTGGAAATGGTGCTGGTCTGGTGATGTCGACTTTGGATGTGGTCGCCTATGCGGGTGAGGAATTTGGCAATGTCAAGCCAGCGAACTTCCTCGACATTGGTGGCGGCGCTAGCGCTCAAGTCATGGCAAATGGTTTGGATATTGTGCTGAACGATCCTGCTGTTAAATCAGTATTCGTAAACGTTTTCGGTGGTATCACAGCTTGTGATGCAGTCGCCAACGGTGTCATCCAAGCGATTGGCTTGCTCGAAAAAGATGGCACTAAGGTGAAGAAGCCGATTGTGTGCCGCATCGATGGCAACAACGCGGAACTCGGTCGCAAACTTTTGGATGAGTCCGGTATCGATGTGATTGAACGTGTCGAAACTATGGATGATGCTGCTCGTCGAGTAGCTCAGCGAGCACAGTAGGAGTTTGAATCATGGCTATTTTTCTAAACGCAGAAAGCCGCGTGCTTGTTCAGGGTATGACTGGCGCTGAAGGCACCAAGCACACCCGTCGAATGATTGCTTCCGGCACCAACATTGTTGCAGGCGTAACCCCTGGCAAGGGCGGCCAAGAAGTAGATGGCATCCCAGTTTTCAACTCAGTTGGCGAAGCCATGGCTGCGACCGGCGCCAATGTTTCGGTCGTATTCGTGCCACCAAAATTTGCCAAAGCAGCAGTTATTGAAGCTGTAGATGCTGAGATTCCATTGTGTGTTGTAATCACGGAAGGTATTCCAGTTCACGACACTGCAGTATTTTTCCAGCACGCTCAGAACTCGGGTAAGACTCGCATCATCGGGCCAAACTGCCCTGGCATCATCACACCTGGTGTCTCCAATGCCGGCATTATTCCGGCGGACATCACGAAGTCTGGTCGGATTGGATTGGTGTCGAAGTCCGGCACGTTGACTTACCAAATGATGTACGAACTTTCTGATTTTGGTTTCTCAACCGCGGTTGGAATCGGTGGTGACCCCATTATCGGCACAACTCACATTGATTGCTTGCAAGCTTTCCAGGACGATCCTGAAACCGACGCAATCGTGATGATTGGTGAAATTGGTGGCGATGCCGAAGAACGTGCAGCTGCCTACATTGCCGAACACATCACCAAGCCAGTGGTTGGGTACGTTGCTGGCTTTACGGCTCCTGAAGGCAAGACCATGGGGCACGCCGGCGCAATCGTCTCGGGTTCATCTGGAACTGCGGCTGCTAAGCAAGAAGCGCTTGAGGCCGTTGGTGTGAAAGTTGGAAAAACTCCTTCCGAAACCGCGCGGTTGATGCGGGAGATCATGCAGAATCTCTAGTCTGAGATTGTGAAATTTTTTAATCAGCGCTCGGCAGTGGCCGCCACGGAATCTCCGTTGGCTTGGCCGCTGCCGTTTGCTGCATTGGCAGTCAGCCTTTGGGTGAGTGTCGTTTTTTGGAGTGGATTAATCGCGGCCTTCACTTTCGTCTGGATCACCACACCGAACAACTCCGGAACATTCGCCGGAGCACTCGCTGCCGCAACCACTAGTTTTTTGCACGCCCATTTTTTACCAATCAAGTTTGAGCTTTTCGAACTTTCGGTATTTCCGGTTTTGTTAACTTTCATTTTGCTGTGGCTGATCCAAGCCGCAACCAAGTGGGCGATTAGATCGGTGATTTTTTACCACCCTGCGTCCGTGCTGGGATTAATAACCGGGGTCGGTGGCGTTCATGGAGCGTTGTTGTTTCTGATTTCACTCACTACCTCGGGTGCAATCAACAGCACAATGGCGGTGGCGAATGGTTTTCTGTTCGGGGTTGTTGGAGCAGCAATTGCCGTACTGCGCAGTTCGGCCGAGCCAATCCTTGAAATTCCAAAAAGTCGTTTTGAAATCGGAGAGCGCACAAAAACTTGGCTAAAACCACAATCGCCCTACCTGTTGGTGCGCGATTTGTTACTTATGCTGCCAGAGCCATTACGGATTGGATTTGGATTCGCGACCAAGCTCTTTGGCTATTTAGGCGCTTTGGCTTTTGGGCTGATGCTGCTAATTAGTGGATTTCGTTTCGGTGAGTTCATGAATCTGGTGGATTTAATTGCGGCCGATAGTTCGTCCAAGATTGCAGTAATCATGTGGTCAATCTTGTACTTGCCTGTTTTGTTTGTTTGGGCACTCTTCTTATTACTCGGAACTAACCTGCAGATTGGTTTAGGTTCGAGTTACTCAATTTTTGAACAGTCAGTAGCGCCACTACCTGTCGTACCAGTCCTAGCGCTCCTCCCAGAATCATTACCGTCCTGGAGTTGGATTGGGTTTGGACTGGCGATATTCGTCGCATTGTTTGCAACTCGCCGCATGTTTTCAGGTCATTTACGAGCGAAATTTGATTTAGGTCATGCTTTAAAAATCAATGCTGCAACAACAGGTTTTTTCCTGCTAATGATTTTGATTTTAAATCTGGTCGTAACCGGTTCAATCGGAGCTGGTCGATTTGAGTTCGTTGGATTTTCAAATTTACAGGTGTTGCAATTCGGTTTGTTAAATGTTTCAACCGCAGTTTTGTTCCGAACGGCCCTCTGGTGGCTTACTGCTCGGAGAGCGCAAACGTCACTCGCTACGGGATAATTCGGCCATGTTGTTACCTGTGTCTGCCGCTTTGGGTAACGAGTTCGCCCTCTTGGAAATTGGCGCAATTTTTCTTTTACTTGGTGTGATTGCGTTCGGTGCGGCTCGTTTACAGATTTCGGCAGTCCCTTTCTTCTTGCTCATCGGGTTATTTTTTGGCACTGGCGGAATCGTTGAAATAAATATCAGCGGTGAGTATCTAGACACCACAGCAGCTATTGGAGCTTTGCTTTTGTTGCTGTTACTGGGATTGGAATATTCAGCTCGGGAACTCGCAACCTCAATCAAAACCCACTACCGAGCTGGCGCTTTGGATTTTGTATTTAATGCTCTGCCAGGTGCTGTACTTGGCTTCATCCTTGGTTGGGGATTGCTTGGTGCAGTTGGACTTGCTGGTATTACTTACGTGTCGTCGTCAGGCATTGCCTCCCAACTAATCCGTGATGCTGGTGCTCAACGCTCGGAAGTGGCTAAACGAACCGTCAGTATTTTGGTGGTTGAAGACTTAGCCCTGGCCCCGTACCTTCCAGTTGTTACAGCCATTGCTTCTGGCATAAGTGTTTTTCAAGGAT
>JBEAZM010000015.1:0-12195 GCA_041170125.1 Actinomycetota bacterium | reverse complement strand
AGCGAATTGACTAGATTTGAATTTGATCCGGCTGAGTTTGGATTAATCGCACCGAGTCTGACCGCCCTAGCTGGCGGTGATGCGCAGTTCAATGCTGATGCAGCGCGAGCTCTTTTTGCAGGCGAGCGCGATGAGATAGTTGATGCGATTGCCGACGCAGTTGCTATTAACGCCGCTGCAGCTCTGGTTTGTTTGAAAGCGGTTGATCGCGAAATCAACAATCCACTTGCCGAATTGAAGTTGACTTACGAAGAGGCCATCGCGGCCATTCGTGACGGTCGCGGAGCAAAAGTTTTGCAAGAGTGGATTAGCTAGCGAGTCTTTCGATCTAGCTAGTTTTTCGCTCCGATTATTTTGGTGGGGTAAAACTTGGTGGTCGGCGATACTTCCCAACCTCAATCGCGCTTGATTTAGCTGCGTAAACCTCATCCAAGAATGCCGATTTAGATTGTTGGCTTGGCCAGTTACTCGCCCAAGGGGTAGAGATACTTAGAAGTCGAACTTGATTATTTCGAAACCATGCAGCAATCATGTTGACTTCGGCAATCGTGTTCGCAGGTGCCGGCGCTTCGGGTCGCTCAAAGACCTGTGCCGACAATCGCAATGATTCAGCCCGCACAAGCACCTGGTCAGTATCTTTTTCGAAAGCAGCTGCAGCGAGTGCGCCATAACGAATAACGTGTATTTCCCAACCACCGTTACTTGGGGCAGCAGCGACAATTTCTTCAATAGTTGTAAACGAGTTCAAGAAATGGGTGCGTGCTGCAATGCTCAACCATGCAGTCAATCTATCCCGCCAAACCGCGGCCTCTTCAAATTTTTCTTTGTGGGCAAGTTGTTGAATTTTTTCTTGAATCCAAATTTCTATTTCATCTTCGATATGTAAAGCTTGTTTAAATCTTTCGAGTAGTTGGTGATAGGCATCAGGCGAAATCTCAAGTTCGCATGGCGCACTGCACCTTCCGATTTCGGCAAGGGCACAACTTGGGGATGGTTTTTTCAGGCTCAATTTCAGTGTGCAGGTACGAATTGGAATTGCGGAGGTGATTGCATCAATCACTAGTGTGGCTTGATCCCGGTTGCGAATCGGACCAAGGTGCAAAAGGCCAAGATCGTTTCGTACAGCCCGTACCACGCTAAGTCGTGGAAAGTTCTCGTTTGTCAATCTAATCCAGTGCGAACTTTCGGGGCGGATACCGCTGCGATTAAAGGTTGGTTTATCCGCCTGAATGATTCGGTATTCACGCACAGCCGCCTCAAGATCGGTTGAGTATTCGACGTACGAAACGGATTCAGCAAGATCTAACATTTTCGCCATACGTGGCCGTTGTTCACTTTTAGTGAAATAGCTCGCGACGCGCTTTCGCAGTGACTTGGATTTTCCGACATACAACGGTCGATTTTTGTCATCGCGAAAAACATAGATGCCGGGACGATCAGGTAAGTCGCTGGCAAGGTGCCGCTTTGCTCGATGTTTCGCGTTTACGACAGTTCCAACCTCTCGCAAGTCTTCGAGGGTGGTGATGCCGAAGCTGCCAGCTCGCTCTAACAATGCGTGAAACACATGCACGGTGGCCCGCGCATCGGCGAGTGCTCTGTGCACGGGATCGATGGGCGAGCCAAAAAAGTTTGCGAGCGTGCCAAGTTTTCGGTTTGGTACCTCGTCTTTAGTGACAAAAGCTCGAGCTAGTGTGACCGTATCAACCACAGCAGGGTTATGCCATGGAATTTGGTGAAGCGAGTTCGCGGCTCGTAGGAATCCAATATCGAAAGGTGCGTTATGCGCTACCAGTACTGCGTCTTGAGCCCAATCCCAAAACATTGGCAGAACGGTTTCTAGTGTCGGGGCGTCTACCAACATGTTTTTTGAGATTCCAGTAAGAAGTTCGATGAAGGGTGGAATGTCAGTTTTCGGATTGACCAGTGTTTGAAATTCGCTCAGAAATTCACCTGCGCGTATTTTTACCGCTCCAATTTCAGTGATGCCACCTTCATGGTTAGGTCCGCCGTTTGTTTCCAAATCGACAACCACAAATGTGATTTGATTTAAAGGCGTACCTAAATCATCCAGAGTGGGTTGGAACGGGCGGAAGCTCACAAACCGTACTTTAAGTAGACCTACTTACAGTGACTAGGCTGCGCCTGTGATTTCAAAACTTCCAGAAGATAATCAGCGTTTGCGCTGTGGTCGATGCGGCAACCTAACTCGTTTTGACATAAACCGTAGTGCTACAACCAAGGAGTTTTGGCACTTGGATATTTCTGGTGAAGTAAAAGTCGAGGAAGTTGAAGTTCTTGAAGAGAGCTTGATTTCGGTTAGCTGCCGCTGGTGCGGTGCCGTTGATGAAGTTGAAGTAATTTCTCGGCTCGAATCCTAAAAATCCATGTAGGTGCCTCTTACTAACTTTGTTATAGGAGGTAACTATGAGGATCGATTGTGGTACTTGTCCTATTCAAGGGCACGGTTGTGGGGATTGTGTAGTCAATCTTTTCTGGGAAAGCCCCACTACCGGATTAGGGCTCTGGCCAGCCGAAGAAAGGGCCTTAAAGGTTCTCGCCGAAGTGGGACTTATTCGACCAATCTGGAATAAAAATCAGTTCGAAATCACCTGGTCAGAAACGGCATAGGTCACAAAGTGTCCGAATTGTGGTGATTTTGGTGATGCTTTATCAGCATTCCTTGATAGTTTGAGCCCATGGCAAGCAAACTAAAGCAGACAATCTCTGCACTATTCATTGCTGCATTAACTATTGGTTTCGTGCCATCTCAATCAACCGCGACCCCTACAGTCGACATTGATACTGTGGAGAAGCGAGTTAACGAGTTGCAGCGGCAAGCAGCGTCTGCGGCAGAGGATTGGAACGAAAGTCGATTGGCAATCTCGAAAGTCCAAGCCAAAATCGACAACTTGAAAAATGTTTCGCAAAATCAAAAAGCTGGCCGTAAAGAACTAATAGACGATTTAGCGGTTGTTATTCGAGCCATGTACGTCCAAGGCGGAATGGATCTGGACTTCCAGGCCCTCATGGCAGAAAACCCCAATGATTTCCTTCAGCAGCTCGACTCACTTTCCATTGTTGGCAAACGCCAACAAATCGCTATTCGCCGCCTCGAGGCCGCAAACGTTTCGATTGCTACGACGCGAGCAAATCTTTTAGCTGAGCGCAAGCGAGCCAAGGCACTGGCAGATAAAGCAAATCGCCAACTTAAAGGCATTCAATCTAAACTCGATGAAGCTGAACGACTGCTAAATTCTTTGGAAGCGGCTGAACGTCGCGAACGCGAAGCGCGATTAGCGGCAGCCCGAAAAAAGCAGGCTGCAAAAGCTAAAAAAACAAACAAAAACATCACTAAGTCTGTAAGCAATACCAAAATCAAAAAAGTACTGAACTACGCGTTGAACCAAGTTGGCGACAACTACCGACTCGGCGGTACTGGCCCAAGCTCGTATGACTGTTCCGGCTTGATGTTGATGGCGTATCGTCAAGCGGGAATCTCTTTGTCGCACTTTTCGGGATCCCAATGGTCACAGACCCGGCGCGTTTCACGTTCCCAGTTGCGACCTGGTGATCTAGTGTTTTTCTTCAAGGGTATTCGCCACGTCGGCATGTATATCGGCAACAACAAGATGGTGCATGCTGCTAACTATGGAACTGGCGTAATTATTTCGTCGCTTTCTGAGAGTTACTACTCAAGCCGCTTGAGTGGGTACGGTCGAGTAGTAAATTAGCTTGAATATGAATTTGGGGCGGACCGAAAGGTCCGCCCCAAATTCATATTTGCTTAGCTATAGAGACTTTCAATCTCGGACGCGTATTGATCTGAGACCACATTGCGCTTTAATTTCATTGACGGTGTCAAATGGCCCGAGGCTTCGGTCCATTCGGCATCAACAATCTTGAACTTGCGGATCGATTCAGCTTGCGAGACGACTTGGTTGGCATAGTCGACAGCTGCTTGAATCTCTGCGACAAACTCAGCGTCGTTAGCAAGTTCGCTAACCGAAGTGTTGTTTGGACGGTTGTGTCGAGCCAACCATTGTGGCAGTGAGTCTGGATCGATTGTGATGACTGCACCAATGAAAGGCTTCCCATCGCCAACCACCATGCACTGTGAAACTAGCCAGTTAGCGCGCAGTCGATCTTCAATCACCGCGGGTGCAACGTTCTTTCCGCCAGCGGTTACGAGAAGTTCCTTTTTGCGACCGGTGATGAATAGGTAGCCGTCGCCATCAATCATTCCGATATCGCCAGTGTGGAACCAGCCGTCGCTATCAATTGCTTCGCTTGTTGCTCGTTCGTTATTCCAGTAACCAGTGAAGATATGTGGCCCCATGATTAAGACTTCACCATCGTCAGCAATCCGAAGTGAAACCCCTGGGAGTGCTCGGCCGACTGAACCGACCTTGATTTGGCTTGGCCGATTCACGGTGGACGCACTTGATGTCTCGGTTAAGCCGTAGCCCTCAAGGATTGTCAGGCCAATTCCGCGGAAGAAATGTCCAAGTCGCGCACCGAGTGCAGCTCCACCAGATACCGACCACTTTACGTTTCCGCCGAGTGCCGCACGCAACTTCTTGTAGACCAGCTTGTCGAACAATGCGTGTTTTGCTTTGAGCCCGACCGGTACTTTGCCAGTCGCCAGCGCTTCGCTATATGCGATTGCGGTCGCAGCGGCCGCGTTGAAGATTTTTCCTTTACCTTCGGTTTCAGCTTTTTGCTGGGCGCCGTTGAAAACTTTTTCAAAAACACGAGGCACTGCCAACAGGAAATTTGGTTTGAAAACAGCAAGGTCTTTCACCAAATCTTTGATGTCAGGCGCAAACGCAACCTTGAGGCCACTTTGAATCATCACGATCTCAATGATTCGGCCAAAAACATGCGCCAAAGGTAAAAAGAGCAGTGTTGATGTGTCGCGATCATTAAAGATTTCAGGCACAGCCGCAATCACGTTTTCCGAGAGCACTCGGAAGTTTGCATGGGTAACAGTGCAGCCTTTTGGCATACCAGTCGTACCCGAGGTGTAAATAATCGAGGCTATGTCACTAGGTGCCACCGCATCTCTACGAGCGTCAATGTCGGCATCGGCGATCCAGTCTCCGGCCGATTTCAGTTCATCTAGCGCTCCACGCTCGAATACCCAGGAGTGTGCGAGTGCTGGGAGTTCATTTCGAACCGAGTTTACGAGTGCCATATGGGAGTCGGTTTCGGTAATAACAGCAACTGCACCGGAGTCCGCAAGAATCCATTTCACTTGTTCAGCCGATGAAGTTTCATAGATTGGAACAGTGACGGCGCCCGCGTAAAGAATTGCGAAGTCTGTGATTGCCCACTCGAAGCGAGTGCGAGACATCAAGCCAACTCGATCGCCAGGCTTCACGCCAGATGCCATCAGGCCCTTGGCGATTGAACGGACTTCCACTAGAAACTCTGCTGAAGTTAATTCAATCCATTCTTCACCAACGCGGTTGACGATTGCTGGGACATTTGGTTGGGTCTGAGCATGCACCAAAAGTGCGTCTGTTAAGGACCCAGAAGTAGAAACAGGAACCATGATTGGTTCGGTGTATTGCTGCACCTTGCCTCCTAGAAAATTGTGAGGCGAAAGTAGTTTGAAAAGAGTTCATCTGCTAGCAAAGCTGTGTTTTTGTAATTACCCATAAGTAAGATTCGGCAACTCAATCACGCCGATATTGTGCAATCGAGCCTTGATTACGATTGTCTCGGAAAGGGGCGCAATGTCATACACAATTGGGGTCGATTTAGGTGGTACCAAAATCGCGGCTGGCATCGTCAACGATCAAGGCGAAATCCTGGAAGAGGTCATAAAACCGACACCGGCCGTCTCAGCAAAAGCTGTGATTTCAGCAATCGTAGAAGCCTGTTCGGAGCTCATGGAGCGCTACGAAGTTAAAGGCATTTGCGTTGCGGCTCCCGGATTTGTGGATGCCGCTGGCTCGCGTTTGATGTTTACCCCAAATTTGCCTATGGCAGATGAACCACTGCGAGCCAAAATTGAGAAGAAACTAAACGTTCCCGTCTTGATTGAAAATGACGCGAACGCGGCTGCCTGGGGTGAAGCGCGTTTCGGGGCAGCCCAGAATCGGCGAAACGTCGTAATTCTCACCATCGGCACTGGACTGGGTGGCGGCATTGTTGTGGACGGCAGGCTGGTCCGTGGCGCCTACGGAATGGCTGCAGAGATTGGCCACATGAACCAGGTTCCAAACGGTGAGCCGTGCGGCTGTGGCTTGCGCGGATGTTGGGAACAGTACGCAAGCGGTAGCGCACTCGTCCGAATCGGTCGCAGACTTGCGGCACATGATCGGGCAGGAGCTAGCTTGTTGTTGAGCCTTGGCGATGGCACTCCAGAAGGTGTTCAGGGTCAGCACATCACTACAGCAGCCGAATCGGGTTGCCCGGTTGCGATCGCTGCTTTTAATGAACTTGGCGAATCCATCGGCCAGGGTATGGCGGATTTATCAGCATTACTTGATCCTGAAATTTTTGTAATTGGTGGAGGCGTCAGCTCAGCAAGGGACTTGGTGCTTGAGCCTGCCCGCGCCGCTTTTGCCAAAAACTTAACTGCAGCCGCCCATCGACCAAAGCCTGAGATTGTGATTGCTACGCTCGGGAATAGCGCTGGCATGGTCGGTGCAGCCGACCTAGCTCGAGGAGTTTAAATGTTGTATTGGTTTTTTAAATTCTTCATTTTCGGACCGTTTTTGATGCTGCTTTTTCGCCCAAAAGTTATTCATCGCAAAAACTTTCCGATGAATGGTGCCGCAATCTTGGCCTCCAACCATCTGTCGTTTTCGGACTCGATTTTTTTGCCACTTGTGGCACCAAGGCGGATTACGTTTCTAGCGAAAAGTGAATACTTCACTGGCAAAGGTCTGAAAGGTCTCATCTCCAAAGGCTTTTTTGCAGGCGTGGGTCAAGTCCCAATTGATCGCAGTGGAGGTCGAGCATCGGAAGCCGCAGTTAATACAGCAGTTGCAATTTTGAAGTCCGGAAAACTCCTTGGAATTTACCCCGAGGGAACACGATCACCAGATGGTCGGCTATATCGAGGGCGTACCGGAATTGCACGGATTGCACTTGAGGCAGGTGTACCCATTGTTCCGGTCGCAATGATTGGCACTTTCGAGATTCAGCCGCCAGGTCAAGTGCGACCAAAAATAAAGAAAGTAAAAATTGCCTACGGCGAGCCGATGGATTTTTCACACCTGAAAGATTCGGTTCGAGATCCAGCCGTCCTCCGTGAAATCACGAATCAGGTAACTGCCGCTATTCAGGCTTTGAGCGGTCAAGAGTATGTAGATATTTATGCAACTAAAGCGAAAGAGCTCTTAGCTGCAGGTGAACTGGATGCGGCGACCGCTGAACAAGTTGCGGATGCTGACGAAAATTAGATAACGACACTAAAAAATTGGGTGGCAGGGAAAATTACTTCGCTGCCACCCAATTCTCAATTTAGTGATGAACTACTTCGCCTTTTGGTTGACCAATCTTGGCGAGGATTTCGTTAAACCACGGCTCGTCAGTGTTAAATGGCTTGGCGCCCTTGATGCGTTCAAACTCGATTGCGCGCAATTCGTGTCCACGCTCTTCGTCGTGTCCAACAAGTCCGGGTACTCCTGCCATGGCAGAGTCCACAGCTACATCAACACATGACTTGATGAGCTCCAAATCGCGAGCATTGGCTGCCGCACTTCGAGCGAAGTAGCCGCTTTTTTGGACCAATACTTTTTCAGCCCCAATCATTGGGCCAAATTGTTTGCCGAACCAAGCGCCTGGATTTATTAGGTCAATTTTGACGTGACCAAAAGCGTCGCGTGGAACCTCTTCACCACGTGCTTCCATTTCGGCCACAATTGCATCAACACCAGCACCCTCGGAAAGGAAAATGTTTACATTGCCTTGGGCATCCATGATTGCGCCAAGACGTTTCGCTTCAGCTTGTAGATCGATGGAAAGTTCCGGAACATAAACCGCATGGATGTCACGCCGGCTACGTGGGACTCCGAAAGCTGCAAGCCACTCACGTTCATCCAGAGATTTCTGGTAGGAGAGGGCAGTAGCAGCCGTCAACCAGCCACAATGCCGTCCCATTACTTCGTGAATCACAAGCATGCGCGGATTCGAAGAATGTTCGGAAACTACGTTTGTGAAAAACTTTGCGCCTTCGTCAGCCGCAGTCCAAGCACCAAGGCTTTGGGCAATTGGAACGATGTCGTTGTCGATTGTTTTTGGTAGACCCACAACCGTGAGGCCGTAGTTGTTTGCCGCTAAGAATGCGGCTAGGTCAGCAGCTGCAGTGTTGGTGTCATCGCCACCAATCGTGTGCAGAACATCTACACCGTCTTTCACGAGCTGGTCTGCCGCGACTTTTTGTGGATCCTGGCCTTCGGAAACTAGACCTCGCTTCACGCAGTCCGCAATATTGGTTAGTTTCACTCGGGAGTTGTTGATTGGTGAGCCACCAAAGAGATGCAATAAGTGAGCATTTTGCCGAACTTCAGGGGTCACAACAATGCTTTCGCCTTTAAGCAATCCGGCATATCCGCCAAGGTAAGCAATGATTTCAACTTCTGGAGCAATTTCGCTATAGCGCTGAATCAGGCCACCAACTGCGGAGGAGAGACACGGAGCGAGACCGCCTGCAGTCAGCAATGCGACTTTCTTAATCGGAGCCATTTGGAACCTTTCAATATCCATAACTCAACACCAGTATTGAGCACGAGCGGAGGTTAATGTGTTCAAAAGTTGAGCAAAAAACTGCCCATTTATTGAACAAAAATATTCCCTGAACTGCTCATAGGTACGATTTAGCCATGACTTCGCAGATTGAATGGCCAGAATTACCAGCTGCCCAACAGCCAGAATGGCCGGATGCCGCTGCCCTTGCCGATGCCAAGGCGAGACTAGCTGGAATGCCACCGCTGGTTTTTGCAGGGGAATGTGACATATTGACGACTCGACTTGGTGATGTTGCTGGGGGCAAGGCCTTTGTTTTGATGGGTGGCGACTGCGCTGAAACTTTCGTAGCAAACACTGCTGATTCGATCAAAGCGCGGCTTCAGACCATCCTGCAAATGGCTGTCGTGCTCACATATGGCGCAAGCATGCCGGTCGTAAAAGTTGGCCGATTGGCTGGTCAGTACTTCAAGCCCCGCTCGAACCCACTTGAAACTCGCGGTGATGTGCAGCTACCTTCCTACAAAGGTGATGGCATAAACGATTTGAATTTTGACCCGGAGTCTCGTCGCGTTAATCCAGACCGACTTGTGATGGCCTACCACGCTTCCTGCTCGACGCTGAATTTAGTTCGCGCTTTCACTTCAGGTGGCTTTGCAGATCTGCGCATGGTGCATTCATGGAATCAATCATTTGTCAGCAAATCGCCAGTTGGTTCCAGGTATGAACAAGTTGCTACTGACATTGATCGCGCATTGAACTTCATGTCTGCTGCTGGGCGAGATCCCGAAGAGTTTAGGCGAACCGAGTTTTTTGCTGCGCATGAAGCTTTAGTTTTGGATTACGAAAAGCCTTTGACCCGGATTGACTCTCGAACGGGTAACGCTTACGCAGTTTCTGGGCACTTCCTTTGGATTGGCGAGCGCACCCGCCAGCTAGGCGGAGCTCATTTGGATTTTGCAGCGCGAATTCAGAATCCGATTGGTGTAAAGCTTGGTCCCACAACCACACCTGAGCAAGCGATTGAGATGGCTGAAATTTTGAATCCGAATCGGATTCCAGGTCGACTCACTTTTATTACCCGCATGGGTCACAAGAACATTCGGGAAAAGTTGCCGGCAATCGTGAAGGCGGTAACCGATGCTGGGCATCCAGTTATTTGGTGTTGCGATCCGATGCATGGAAACACAAAAGAAACCGCGACGGGTTACAAGACGCGGATATACGATGAAGTGATTGACGAAGTTTTTGGTTTCTTTGAGGTGCATCGCGGATTAGGTACCCATCCTGGTGGCCTGCATATTGAGTTGACTGGCGACGATGTCACCGAATGTGTTGGTGGCGTTTCTGGGCTTTCCGAAGAGGATTTGTCTGACCGTTACGAAACTGCCTGCGATCCACGGCTGAATCATGAGCAATCACTTGAGTTAGCTTTTCATGTAGCCGAAATGCTGCTTAAGCGATAGTCCTGTGTCATTCTCTGTCCGAACCAGTTTTGGATTTTTCAACGTTGAATTTAATCCGGAGCGGGTTGGTGTTGATTCGTTAGGTAACAAAACTGCAGGTGGCGTATCGGCGCTGCGCATTGGGGCTGAAGCTGATTACCCAGTTTCCAAAAATCAGTACGCAGATTTATTGCTTGCATGGAGTTCCGGAGACTATTCGGCTTTAAACGACATCCCCGTGATTTATCCTGACAGTCAGTTTCGTCTTGAAGTTTCGGTTGCTATGCGCAGCATTCCGGCCGGCGCTGCTTTCTCTTATGCAGAGCTCGCGGCCGCCGCAGGCAATCCCAACGCAGTTCGAGCCGCGGCAAGCGTCTGTGCCAGAAATCCAATTCCAATCATCATTCCTTGCCACCGAGTAATTAAGTCTGACGGAAGTATCGGGAATTATTTCTACGGAAGCGCGCTCAAGGACCAACTCTTGCGCCATGAAAACTTTCAGTTCAGTACGTAGTCATTAATTACGAACAGAAAACGTAGATCGTTATTTCTACGGTGCTGCCTTTTGGAAGCAGCACACCTTCAGCAGTTAGTTGTTGTTGGACAATGCGGCTACGTGGGTCGGTTCCCTTGGGGCATTTATTGGAAGAAACAACCTCACCAACCAGTCCAACATTCAACAATTTTTCCAGAGCCGCTGTTTTTGTGAGCCCTACTACCTGGGGAACTGGTACGGGTGGCGGTCCATCGGAGATAACCAACTCAATTTCCGTCGAAGTCTGTTTCTTGACGCCCACCTCAGGTGTAACTGAGATTACTTTTCCGACTCCTACGTTCTCGGAGTATTCCCGTTTCACGCTGATGTTCTCAAAACCCGCCGAACTCAAAGCCGCTTTAGCTTTTGCTTCAAGTAATCCGATGATATTTGGAATCGCTACTGGCGCTGGACCTTTTGAGACGGTCAGCGAAACGGCTGAGCCTGGCTTCAAAAGTTCACCAGCAGCTGGCGAACTCTCGATCACGACGCCTTTTTGGGTTTCAGAGAAGGATTTGGTTATCGACCCAAGCTTGAAACCACCATTTGTGATTGCGGTTTGTGCCTCTGCCTCTTGCATCCCGACCAAAACAGGTACTGGGTAGACCTCAGGTCCTTTTGAAATTACGACTGAGACGGTAGAGCCTTTAGAAATACTCTCGCCACTCTCGGGATTAGCTTGCAGAATAACTCCAGCGGGCACTTGTTCATCAAATACCTCACTACCGACAGCTATGGTGAGATCTAAAGCGGCAAGTTCCTCGGTTGCGGATTCGAGAGTTTGTCCGACCAGTTGGGGGATTGTGGCTCGAGAAGATTGATACCAGTTGTAGCCGTAGGCAGTACCAGCAACCAAAAGCAACGCCAAAATCGAAGTCAGTAGTCGCCTAGGTTTTGATTTCTTTCGAACTGGAAAGTCCGTGATTGTGGTTTCATTCCCCGAGGTTTCTCGTCCTTTATCGCCACCCGGATTTATCGCGACCGTTGGCTGTTCCGTGCGAACCACAGTCGTTGCTTGAAAATCAGGTAATTCCCTAATCGGGTTGTAGCCATCTAGAAGTTCTCGGATGCGCCGCAACTCTGTCAAAGCTGCAGCTGCGCTTACGAAGCGCAATTCAGGATTACGGTTGGCAAGCGTCTGCACGAAGCCTGCAACGAATTCGGGTGCTTCCGATGAAATCGAATTGACTGGTGGCACATCGTTGTGAACGTGAGCGAAAGCCACAGCGATTGGCGTTTCAGCTTTAAAAGGCACTTCACCAGTGAGCATTTCAAACAACATGACACCCAGCGAATAAAGATCACTTCGCTCATCGGCTGAACCTCTGGTTACTTGTTCCGGCGCAATGTATGCGACTGTTCCAATCAGTACGCCACGAGTGGCTTGGCTGCCAGAATCAACCATGGCTCGTGCCAAACCAAAATCAGCTACTTTGATTCGCCCATCATCGGACACCAAAATGTTCTCGGGTTTGATGTCACGATGAATGAAGCCAGCCCTATGCGCAGCGTCAA
>JBEAZM010000014.1:0-4514 GCA_041170125.1 Actinomycetota bacterium | reverse complement strand
CGCCTGGGAAAGCTCGCCCTATTTCTTCAGCGGTTCGAGCTGCTCCTACTACTGCAGTTCGGAGTTTTGTGGAATTGCAGCGATCACATTTCCAATCCGCTGCTCTTAATCCGCACCACATACAACTTGGGATTGTGCTTGGAGTTTGGCGCTGCAGTCCGCCACCACAAGCTCCGCAATGTGCAACAGTTCGACAATCCTGGCATTGCAAATGCAACTGATAGCCACGTCGCGGCACCGAAATCAATACTGGACCTTTTTGCAAACCCTGCTTCAAGGCATTGAATGCAACACCAGGAATTCGAGCATGCCGGGCTAATGGATCTCGAGCCACATCTTGTTCGCTAGTGCCGCGCACAATCGGGCCAGATTTTCGATAAAGCGTTCGATCTGCCAATAAATCTTTCGCCCAGTTTGTCTGTACCCATTGCTGGACTTCGACGGAACGGAAATGCGAAATCGCAAGTAAGTGTGTGGCCTCAGCTTGTGATCGCAATGCCGCAACCTCGCGAGCATGCCAGTATGGAGATTGGGCTTCAGCAAAACTATCGTCTGCATCATCCAGGATTGCAATTGTTTTTAGATTGGCAACCGGAGCAAAAACTGCGTTTCGAGTTCCAATCACAATTCGCTTTTCGTCGCGAAGCAATTTCAGGTAATTGGTGTAGCGCGTCACAGGAGATAACGAGGCATGTAGTTCGACATACGTGTCTGCAGCGTCATTCAGGTTGAGGATGTGTCGCAGAATCTCTAAGTCGCGATAATCTGGAACCAAGCCAATCGCACCGTAGCCGGCTGCTGCTGTGTTGATTAACGTCGCTGCCAGCATTTCGTGCGGAGAGTGTTTCGGCATGACTGCAACCGCACCCCGCATCGGTTCGGTTCTACCTAACTTCTTGAAGAAGTCCGAAAATCCAAAATACTCCGAGACATCAAAAGGAAAAGTTTTTGGCACATGATGCGGCGTGGGAAGTTCGGCGAGGTACTTTTGCTCTGCTCGCACTTGGCGTTTTGGAACCATGGCTGCAAGCACTGAAAATACTGTGCCTACGTAACGCGCCGCCACTGCCTGAGCTAACTCGAATTGCGCCGGTGTGATCACAGCCGGACCTAATACTTCGGCAATTGGTAGGACTTTGTCGGGCCGCTCGACGGTGGTTGCGACACCAACAATGAAACCTTCGACTTTGCGACCGGCAAACTTGACGCGAACTCGAGCTCCGATATCAGCGATCGGTAGCAACTCGTCGGGCACAAAATATGTGAACGCACGGTCCAAATGCGGATGTGGCGAATCCACATACACATCTACATATTTCGGCGTCATAGCCGAAGTTAATCGGATACCTCTGACTTAGGAAAACTAACCGCGAACAATTGCCGCTAAGGCATCCGCTCTATCGGTCCGCTCCCAGGTGAAAGTACTCGTGCTCGGAACAACTTCCCACGGATTGCCTGGCGTGAGACGTTGATGCGTAACTTCGCTACGGCCAAAGTGACCATAAGCCGAAGTCGCGCGGTATTGGACTTTAGCTGGATTTAAAAGCTCTAAATCGCGAATGATTGCCGCTGGCCGCAAATCAAAAACTTGCAAAACAGCTTCTTGAATCTGAGCATCTGGCACTACCCCTGTACCAAAAGTTTCAACAAAGAGCCCGACCGGATGGGCTTTGCCGATTGCGTAGGCAACCTGGATTTCACAACGTTCAGCAAGTCCGGCCGCGACTACGTTTTTAGCAACCCAACGTGTTGCATAAGCAGCCGAGCGGTCGACTTTGGAAGGATCTTTGCCGCTGAAAGCTCCGCCGCCGTGACGAGCCATACCGCCATAGGTATCAACAATGATCTTGCGGCCAGTTAGACCCGCGTCACCCATCGGGCCACCAACCACGAAACGACCGGTTGGGTTTACGAGAACGCGGACGTTCGAAACATCAATCCCAGCAGCGATATCGGTTGATAAGACTTCGTCAATTACGGCTTTTTTAATTTCCGGCGCCAACTGCGCGTCCAAGTCAACATCAGCCGCATGCTGGGATGAGACAACGATGGTGTCTACGCGTACAGGCTTGTCGTCTTGGTACTCGATGGTTACTTGAGTTTTACCATCAGGTCGGAGGTAGCCAAGTTCACCAGATTTGCGCACTGCAGTCAGGCGTTCAGCTAATCGGTGGGAAAGTGAGATTGGCAACGGCATGAGTTCCGGAGTCTCTTTGGAGGCGTAGCCAAACATCAAACCCTGGTCGCCAGCGCCTTGAGCGTCCAAGGGATCGGTTGCGCCCTCAGCTCGGTGTTCAATCGCGTTGCCCACTCCTTGGGAAATGTCTGGTGACTGCTTACCGATTGAAACCGAAATGCCGCAGGATTCACCATCAAAACCTTTAACAGATGAGTCGTAACCAATATCTAGTACAACCGCCCGCACAATTTGGGCAACATCGGCATAACCTTCAGTTGTCACTTCACCAGCAACGTGTACTTGGCCCGTGGTTAAAAGTGTCTCGACCGCTACTCGGCTTCGCGAATCCTGCCCCAAAAGATCGTCCAAAATTGCGTCCGAAATTTGGTCCGCCATTTTGTCGGGATGACCTTCAGTTACTGACTCTGAAGTGAATAAACGCTTTGACACTATGCCTCCTGATTTGAATGCCGAGTCTAGGAGCGTGCTTAATTGGGCGAGTTTGAATTTAGGAAATGACCAAATGGTAGACAGTTATTGCAATTTCTAGCTTTGAAGCCTTAGCCAATGAGAGCACTTCACCCGAGGCACTTAGCACTTTGACCGTATTCAGGTCAGAGCCAAAAACTGCCCCGTCAGCAACATTATTTAGCACCAGAAAGTCTGCTTTTTTCGTGGCGAGTTTGGCTATGGCATATTCCAAATCCGAATTCTGAGCATCGCCAGTTTCAGCCGCAAAACCCACAATGATCTGGTTCGGCGCTTTATTTTCACCGAGCCATTTGAGTATGTCGGTCGTAGCTTCAAGTTGCAGCTCGGTCGCCGCAGTTTTTTTGATCTTTGTCGAGACATATTCCGTTGGGCGATAATCCGCAACAGCTGCTGCCATCACCACGATGTCTGAACTAGTCGTATGTTTTTTCACGGCTTCAAACATTTCTGCGGCACTAGTTACCTGGACTACATCTACGCCAGCCGGATCAATCAGGTCGGTGTTGGCTGCAATCAAAGTGACTCGTGCACCTGCAGCAGCAGCAACTCGAGCGAATGCGTAGCCTTGTTTGCCGCTTGATTTGTTGCCAATAAAGCGAACGGGATCCAGCGCCTCTCGCGTGCCACCTGCAGTCACGAGTACATGTTTGCCTCTGAGTGCTGGCAGCTCGCTATTTATAATCAATTCGGCTGTCTCAAAAATTTCACTTGGATCGGGCAATCTGCCTTTGCCGGAGTCCGTGCCAGTCAATCGACCCGAGGCAGGTTCCAGCACAATCACGCCGCGCTCCCGCAAGGTTGCGACATTCGAAACTGTCGCTGGGTTCTCCCACATTTCGGTGTGCATTGCTGGTGCAAAAACAATCGGACAGGTTGCCGTTAACAGAGTCGCAGTAAGTAAATCGTCGGCTCGGCCAGAGGCTGCGCGTGCCATTAAGTCGGCGGTCGCAGGAACAACAACGACTAGGTCGGCCTCTCGACCAAGTTGTACGTGCGGCACATCTTCGACATCGGCCCAAACATCTGTGTGTACCTTGTTACCCGATAGCGCAGCAAAACTAGCTTCACCTACGAATCGCAATGCCGACAAGGTTGGAATAACTCTTACATTGTGCCCAGCTTCGGCAAATCGCCGAACCACCTCAAGTGCCTTATATGCAGCAATGCCGCCCGCGACACCAACAATTACGTTGGATCGCGCAGCGGCACTGCGAAAAGTCATTTTTTAAGATTCAGGTGTGATGTGCTCGTAACGCAACTTTTCGGCCTGAATTTCGCGCATTGCGATAGACATTGGCTTTTCGGTGCGTTCTGCCATAACCAACGGTCCAGTGTTTTCAAAGGAACCAGAATCAAGCTGGCTGTAGTAGGCATTAATCTCTCGAGCCCGCTTAGCTGCATAAATAACTAGCTGGTACTTCGAGCCAGCAGCTTCAATGAGGTCATCAATCGGTGGATTAGTGATGCCTTCTGGACGAGCGGTTGTTCCGGACATGAAACCTCACATGTTTGGGGACGAGTTGACCAATCTTAGCAACTCAAGGCCAGTTTCTTCGACCGTGCTAGAAATAACGGACTTATCGAACTCGGATTCGTGCTGCAGTTCGATTTTAGCGACCGCTAATCGCTTCGCGATCACGTCTTCGGCTTCCGTACCTCGATTAGTTAACCGCGAGACCAATTCCTCCCATGATGGTGGCACGAGGAAGATCAAAAGCGCTTCTGGGAATCGAGCTCGCACCTGCCGCGCACCTGCAAGTTCGATTTCCAGCAAGACATTCACACCAGCAGCTAATTTCGC
The DNA here is from genome assembly GCA_041170125.1 of Actinomycetota bacterium. Classification (GTDB taxonomy): domain Bacteria; phylum Actinomycetota; class Actinomycetes; order S36-B12; family UBA5976; genus JAFMIT01. The sequence goes on along the minus strand of JBEAZM010000014.1, from coordinate 42 downwards.
TGAAACCGGCTCAGCCGGAGTTCCGTATAGATTTCCAGCGAA
>JBEAZM010000013.1:0-4900 GCA_041170125.1 Actinomycetota bacterium | reverse complement strand
ATTGGCGTCGGCAATTTTTGAAAAATCCGCTCCGACTTTTCAAAATCTTGAATCTAAAGAAGTGGAGTGAACGCACCATCATTGCGCTGGTGATGCAAAACGTTGACTCAGCAGTGCAGGTCTATGGCAAACGCCGGTTTGGTCGATTCTGGTTGCGCTCGAAAAATATGGGGGACATGCCTTTTCCAAAATGGATTCCGCTGGCGAATGAGGTTGTCCGACAAATTGCCGCCAACAACGGTGGCGTTCCGGCTGGAAACTATGGCGAGTTATTCGGAGCCCCAATCACTGCCCACATTCTTGGTGGCGCAATCATCGGTAAGTCTGCCGATGACGGGGTGATTGATGCTTATCATCGAGTTTGGAACTACCCAACCTTGCATGTTGTCGATGGTGCAGCAGTCACCGCAAATCTTGGGGTGAACCCATCTTTGACGATCACAGCTCAAGCGGAGCGAGCCCTAAGTTTCTGGCCAAATCGAGCAGAAGCCGATCCGCGGCCATCCCAAAATGCAGGTTACAAACAGTTGGCTCCAGTACCTCCGCACCGGCCATTCGTGCCGCAATCTGCCGCAACCGCACTTTGGAGCGCCCAATAGACTCCGCCCAAACTTTTGCGGAGGCTTTTGTGACTGATTCCCAACATGACTTAGTGCTCGTTGTCGATTTTGGGGCGCAGTACGCCCAGTTAATTGCCCGCCGAGTACGCGAAGCGCAGGTCTACAGCGAAATCGTTCCGCACACTATTTCGGCAGCCGAAATCAAAGCCCGCAACCCCAAAGCTGTCATCCTCTCGGGTGGCCCTTCGAGTGTTTATGCGGATGGTGCACCTCAGATTGATGCCGAGCTTTTCGATACTTCCATTCCAACTTTCGGTATTTGCTACGGCTTCCAGGCAATGACGGCAGCACTAGGTGGGAAAGTTGAGAAGACTGGACTTTCCGAATTTGGTCGCACCGAGATGGAGATTTCGGCAAGTTCGGTTTTATTCGATGGCTTGAACTCTAAACTCAATGTCTGGATGAGCCACGGCGATTCAGTTTCAGCCGCACCTGCAGGATTCACTGTTACTGCCAGCACCGCTGGTGCGAAAGTTGCAGCTTTCGAGGACTTGTCGCGCGGTTACGCCGGAGTGCAATTCCATCCCGAAGTAATGCACTCAGAATCTGGCCAGCAAATTTTGGAACATTTCCTATGGAATATTGCAAAGTGTCGTCGCACTTGGACAACTTCGAATGTGGTTGAGGATCAGGTAGCGCGAATCAAAGCTCAGATTGGCAACGGCCGCGTAATCTGTGGACTTTCTGGCGGTGTGGATTCTGCGGTTGCGGCAGCTTTGGTGCATCGGGCAGTTGGCGATCAGCTGACGGCTGTGTTTGTGGATCACGGCTTATTGCGAAAAGGCGAACGCGAGCAGGTCGAGCGCGATTATGTTGCAGCAACTGGCATTCGACTGGTTGTAGTCGACGCCCGTGAAAAATTCTTAAGTGAATTGTCAGGTGTTACAGATCCCGAGACTAAGCGGAAAACGATTGGCCGCCTTTTCATTCGTGTGTTTGAAGAAGCTGAGCGCCAGTTGGTGGCTGAAGCAAAGGATGGCGAGCCGATCAAGTTTTTAGTCCAGGGGACGCTTTACCCGGACGTGGTCGAGTCGGGTGGCGGAGCTGGCACAGCAGTTATCAAGAGTCATCACAATGTTGGTGGCTTGCCCGATGACCTGCAATTTGATTTGGTAGAGCCGTTGCGGGAACTTTTCAAAGATGAAGTGCGCTCGGTGGGCGAGCAGCTTGGTTTGCCTGCTGAAATGGTTTGGCGGCATCCGTTCCCAGGTCCAGGATTGGGAATTCGCATTGTTGGCGAAGTAACTGCCGATCGAATTCGAATTTTGCAAGAGGCCGACGCTATCGTGCGAGAAGAGACGGCTGCCGCTGGCGTTGATCGTGAAATCTGGCAGTTCCCAGTGGTGTTGTTAGCTGATGTGCGTTCGGTTGGCGTGCAGGGGGATGGTCGCACTTACGGGCACCCAATTGTGTTACGCCCGGTGTCGAGCGAGGATGCAATGACTGCTGATTGGTCGAGATTGCCGTACGACTTGATTGCCAAAATTTCGAATCGCATCACTAACGAAGTTCGAGAAGTGAATCGCGTGGTTTTGGATGTCACCTCGAAACCGCCTGGCACAATCGAGTGGGAATAACAAAAATCTCGCTTTTCGGAGGTAGCGTGTAACCATGGAAATTGTTAAAGACATCGCTCTCGTTTTGCACTTCATCGGTTTGGCTGCACTTTTTGGCGGCTGGATGACTCAGTTGAAAGCTGAAACCAAACTCGTCACCCCAACCATGATGCATGGCGCATACACAATGCTGGCATCAGCTCTGGTGCTTGGCGGACTAGTAGAAGAAGACACCAACCACATCAAGTTGGCCATCAAAGGCTTAGTTTTGATTGGCATTCTGGCTCTTTTGATTGCTGGTAAGCGGAAAGACTCAATCGATAAGAGTGTCTACTTCACAATTGGTTTATTGACTTTCACAAATATCTTTATTGCCGTATTCGTACCCGGCACGCTTTAAACGCAAATACAAATGGGCCGGATGTTCCGGCCCATTTGTATTTGAACAATACCTAAATCGTCTCTACAACTTTGTAGCCTTCGGCAAATCGGCCTGCAGCAAAACCAGCTTCTTCCGCCATCGCAGCAGCACCCTCACGAATTCGTTCATCTAGACCTTCCATGTGCGAGGTCTGCGATACGTGAGATTTGATGGCCGCAATTTTGGTTTCAATCGTTTCAGTTATGTCGATGTAGTGATTGCGTTGTGGGTGCCACATCACCCAAACTTCCTCAACCGTCCAAGGCGCCAGACCTTCGTCAAGCAAATGTGGAAAGGCGAATTCGTTACGGGCATCGGGATAAACCGCTTGTATCGCAATTTCACCAGCCGCCAAGTGATCTGGATGCGAGGCGTAAATTCGTTCCCAATTTCGCTCAGGGGACTGAATGATTAAAACCTGTGGGCGAACCCGTCGAATTGCCCGCACCACTTGTCCACGCAGATCAATGCTTGGCATTAGATGGCCATCTCTATTTCCGAGAAACTCAACCGTTTTCACACCAACCAGATCTGCAGCTGCCTGCTGTTCGCGCTGCCGCATCGGTGCCATTTGATCCCGCGGTGTGTCATCAAATCCGCCTTGGTCACCGTTGGTCAACAAGCAATAGTGAATCTCAACACCTGCTGCCGCCCACTTTGCAAGCGTCCCCGAAGCACCAAAATCGACGTCGTCCGGGTGGGCCATGACAGCGAGTACGCGCTCTGGCATTTCGATAGGCATTAATGCTCCTTGATGTCCGATGCAGCTGTGACAGTGGTTGCTTCTAGACTGAACCAAATGAACGCAAATTCCGCAGACGGCTGGGTAACCGGCAGCGGCTTTGACCCAGTCGAAGCCTGCCTTATGGGGCTGAATTCTGCCCAACAAGCTGCGGTCACGCACACAGGCTCACCACTTTTGATTGTTGCAGGGGCAGGTTCAGGTAAAACTCGAGTACTTACACGTCGCATCGCTTATTTGTTGGCTACTGGCAAAGCCCGGCCGCATCAAATTCTTGCAATCACGTTTACGAACAAAGCTGCTGCCGAAATGCGCGAGCGAGTAGATCAGCTCATTGGTAGCGAATCTCGTTCTATGGTGGTTTCAACCTTTCACTCGGCCTGCGCTCGCTTTTTGCGCCGTGACGCTGAACTCATTGGTTACACAAAATCATTCACCATTTATGACTCGGGTGATGCTGCAACTTTAGTTAAACGAGTTATTGAAGAACTCAACTACGACACCAAAGTGCATAAACCTAAAAGTGTTCTAGCAGTAATTTCGAACGCAAAAAATGTTCTGATGGAGCCAGAGGAATTTGGTCGCATGGCATCAAACTATGCCGAGCGGGTACAGGCCGAAATTTACGCGCGCTATCAAGAACGGCTGCGGGAATCTAACTGCATGGATTTTGACGATTTGATTTGGAACTTTGTGCGGCTGCTAAAAGAACACCCCCAAGTTGCCGCGAATTACCGAGAACGTTTTCGGCATGTAATGGTTGATGAATACCAAGACACAAACATGGCGCAGTACGAAATGATTCGCCAATTGGTTGGAGTTGATCACCCAGAAGAAATGTCCGAACTCTGCGTAGTGGGCGATGCAGATCAATCCATCTACGCGTTTCGCGGAGCGACGATTCGCAACATCGATGAGTACGAGAACGACTTCAAAGATGCCAAAACTATTTTGCTTGAGCAGAACTATCGATCGACGCAAAATATTTTGAATGCTGCGAACTCGGTTATCTCAAACAACAAAGACCGGCGCGAAAAACGTTTGTGGTCAGAAGCTGGAGACGGCGACCCACTACGTATTTACGTAGGTGACAACGAACATGACGAAGCTGCTTTCATTGGTAGCGAGGTCGAACAACTACGAGATCGGCTCGGATTCCAACTATCCGATGTAGCAGTCTTTTATCGCACTAACTCCCAGTCCCGACCGATTGAAGAAGCTCTAATTCGACTGGGATTGCCATACAAAGTGGTTGGCGGCATTCGCTTCTATGAGCGAGCTGAAATTAAAGACATGATTGCTTACCTGCGAGTGGTGGTAAATCCAGCTGACGAGATTTCACTTCGCCGCATCTTGAATGTTCCGACTCGAGGCATCGGCCCTAAAGCCGAAACTGCTTTGACTGATTACGCCGCAGTCAACGGGCTGAGTTTTTACGATGCGTTGTTGATGGTCGATGCGGTTGAAGGTTTACAAAATCGAGCGGTTAACTCAATCAAGCGCTTCACCACCCTGATTTCAGATTTGCAATCACTTAATGACGCAGCTTCTGGTCCAACTC
>JBEAZM010000012.1:0-2633 GCA_041170125.1 Actinomycetota bacterium | reverse complement strand
GAGATTATTTAGCAATATTGCGTATTCCTGGGGCTTGGACTCTCACCTTAAGTTCAATACCGGGTCGACTCGCGTACGGGATGTCATCGCTTGCCGTCTTTTTTCATGTGCAACAAATCACTAATTCGCTGACTTCAGCTGGATTTGCGGTTGGGGCTTACTCCGGGCTTTCTGCAACGACAGCAGCGATACGTGGACATGCGATAGATCGATTCGGCCAAACTAAACCGCTTGCCGTACTAGTTCCTAGTTTTGTTTTTGCCACAATCGCACTCGGCGCCTTCGCTCACGACACTCGAACAGCGGTGATTTATGCAGGATTAATGGGAATTACTGCGCCCCCAATCAATCTCAGTGTACGACCGCTCTGGAAAATGCTGGTTGGCAAAGATCGACTTAGAACCGCAAACGCGTTGGACTCGGTTTTATTGAACGGTACTTCCCTTTTTGGCCCTGTGATTGGCACTTGGGCTGCGCTCCAACTCAGCGGACCAATTGCAATGTATATAACTGCGAGCTTGATGTTGCTCGGTGGCGGATTGTTGATGGCGAGCAAAATTTCGCGGACCTGGATTCCTGAACCAAAAGAACCAGGTGATCATTCATTGTGGACTTCTCCGGCTATGCGGTTGATGGCAATTGATGCCGTACTAATTGGCCTAGCTTTCGGTCTTTTCGACGTCGGAATTCCGGCGGCGGCGACACTCGCGGATTTAGCCATTTGGGCAGCACCCTCACTTGCGGCTTTATCGCTTGGGGGCTTGTTTGGTGGACTTTATGCCGGGTCCCGGATGAAGCATTTTGGGCCAGCAAAAGGACTGATTCTCAGCCAATACAGTTTTGGCTTTCTGGCGCTGCCACTTTTTCTAATTCAACCTGGCCTCATCACAGCGATACTTTTGTTTTTCCTCGGCTTACCGATTGGAGTCTCCCAAGTCTTCTACCTCGAAGTGGTTGAATTGGTTCGCCCGAGTGGAACGGCCGTAGCAGCACTGGGATCTATGTGGTTCATTGAAGGTTCAGCCATGGCTGCAGGAAACTCTGCAGCTGGGTTTGTGGCAGACACTTACGGACCCGGAGCTGCACTGATTGCGGTTGGATTTTTGATTTTAGCCAGCGCCGCGGTATTGCACTCGGCATTGCATGGCCCGCTAAAAGCTGCACATAAACAGATTGCAAACGTTTAGCGGTAACGACCTTCTTCGATAGCCCGCAACGTCTCAATTCGTTCCTGAATCGGTGGATGCGTAGCAAACAAACGACTGTTGAAGCTCGAATCAAGCGGCGACTCAATCCATACGTGCGCAACTGCTGTAGAGCGTTGCTGAACCACAGTGTTATCGGCTGCGAGTGCCTCTAGTGCTCGACGTAGGCCGACTGGGTTGCGAGTGAACTCCACCGCAGTGGCATCGGCTAGTGACTCACGCTTGCGCGAGATTGCGCTCTTCAGCAAAACAGCCGCAATCGGCGCCAACACTAAAATCAAAAGTGAGGCAACCAGCAAGAGCGGGTTTTGGTTGTTGTTATTGCGGTTTCGATGGCCACTAAAGAACATCATGCGAAACACGAGATCACTCAGAATCGCAATCGCACCTGCAGTGGTTGCGGCAACCGCCGACACCAAAGTGTCGCGGTTAGCAATGTGACCCAACTCGTGAGCTGCTACGCCTTGTAGTTGCTCCCTATCAAGAATTCGCAAAATACCGGTCGTAAAGGCCACAACCCCATGCTCAGGATCACGCCCGGTTGCAAAAGCATTTGGAGCATCATCTTGGACAATTGCAACTTTCGGCATCGGCATACCCGCAGCCATCGCAACCTCATGCACGACGTTGTACAGCTGTGGCGCACTACTCTCATCGACAATTTGAGCGCCAGTCATACTCAGAACGATTTTGTCGCTGTTGTAATACGAGAACCAAGTGCCAGCAACCGCAATTCCAACCGCAATAGGCACGATGCCCACACTGCTTTGACCGAGGTAAAGCGCAACTGCCCATACAACAAAAGCAACTAATGAACCCATACCTGCGAGCAGTAGGAAAGTCTTCCGCTGGTTAGCGGACTGCATAGCTCTAAATGAGGTGGCCATGATTTAAGTTAAAAGCCGACTTTCGGCACTTCACGAGCTGCAGCATCTTCAACCTCATAGAACTCACGCGCATTCACTTTGGCAAGTCCTACAAACCACATGCCAGGAATGCTCTGCACTGTGGTGTTGAGCAGGCGAACGGTGTCGTTGTAGTACTGCCGCGCGAATGCAACTTTGTTTTCGGTTGCGGCAAGTTCTTCTTGGAGCTGGATGAAGTTTGCGGAGGCTTTCAGATCTGGGTAAGCCTCACTGACCGCCAAGAGACCGCGTAGGGCTTGGGTCAACATGCCATCGGCCGCTGAGACGTCCTGCACTCCAGTTGCAGAAGTGGCAGCAGCGCGAGCTTGAACCACTTTTTCTAAGGCTTCTTTTTCATGGGATGCATAACCTTTTACGGTTTCCACGAGATTTGGGATCAAATCTGCCCGGCGACGAAGTTGTACTTCGATTTGGGCGAAGCCCTCGGAGACATTGTTATTTAGGCGAATCAGTTTGTTGTACTGCACGACTAAAAAAGCAAGAATTAAAGCAATAACGACAA
>JBEAZM010000011.1:0-3445 GCA_041170125.1 Actinomycetota bacterium | reverse complement strand
ATTTGTCTTCCGGTGTCATGGTTGGCACAACTGGTTTGATAATTGGCATGTTAGTCACTGAGCTGAATATGGGCATTTGGCCAGCGATTCTGGTTTCACTTTTATTTGCCGCACTTGTCGGCTTCATCAACGGTTATGTCGTTGTGAAAACTAAATTGCCTTCCTTCATCGTTACCCTCGCAACCTTCTTCGTGCTCAAGGGTGCGAACATGGCATTCACCATGATTGTCACTGGCTCGGTGCGCGTTACGGGAACAGACGAAGCAGCCGGCTATGACTCAGCTGCGACCATTTTTGCATCCCAAGTTGGCGCAAACGGAATCACCACCGATGTGACTGCTGGTCCTAACTCTTTCCAGATCACCGTCGTTTGGTGGCTTGTAATCACAGCTCTCGCAACATGGGTTTTAACTCGTACCAAATTTGGCAACTGGATTTTTGCAGCCGGCGGTGATGAAAACGCGGCTCGTAACGCTGGCGTGCCCGTGGCTCGCACCAAAATTTTGCTCTTCATGTACACCTCACTTTCTGCAGCCCTCGTTGGCATCATGTTTGTGCTGCGACTGCGTGGAATGCAGGCTGGACAAGGTGTGGGTCAGGAATTCTTCTACATCATTGCAGCTGCAGTAGGCGGGACTTTGTTGACTGGCGGTGCTGGATCTGCTGTAGGAGCATCTATTGGTGCTGCAATCATGGGTATGGCATATATCGGTATCCCGTATGCACTTTGGAACAGCGACTGGACTTCAACCTTCCTTGGAATCATCTTGTTCTCTGCCGTAATGATTAACACTTACATCGGTCGCCGCGCAGCTGGAGGACGCAAATGAGTGAAGTAGCACAACTTGAATTGCAAAATGTTGGAAAGAGTTTCGGGAGTGTGATTGCACTCCGCGACATCTCCATCAAAGTTGATAAAGCAGCGGTAACTTGCATCCTCGGTGACAACGGCGCTGGCAAGTCGACTCTGATCAAGATCCTTTCTGGTGTGCACAAGCCATCTTCTGGCCAGTTCTTGCTAGAAGGCAATCCGGTCTCGTTTGAATCGCCTCGCGACGCTATGGCTAACGGAATTGCCACAGTGTTCCAGGACTTGGCCACGATTCCGCTGATGTCAGTTTGGCGAAACTTTTTCTTGGGGAATGAAATCAGCAAAGGCTGGGGACCTTTTAGACATCTTGATGTAAAGCGGATGAAAGAAATTGCTAAGGCTGAATTACTCAACATGGGTATCGATTTGCGTGACACCAACCAACCTATTGGCACCCTTTCAGGTGGCGAACGTCAGGCAGTCGCGATTGCTCGCGCAGTTTATTTCGGCGCAAAAGTGCTGATTCTGGATGAACCCACCTCAGCTCTTGGTGTCCGCCAGTCAGGTGTGGTTCTGAAATATGTTCTCGCTGCGCGGGATCGTGGAGTCTCAGTCGTATTCATCACCCACAATCCGCATCACGCATCTCTTGTGGGTGATCGGTTCTACTTACTCAATCGTGGCAAACTTCAAAATGAGTACCACCGCGAGACTTTGGTACTCGAAGATCTCACAAAAGCTATGGCCGGTGGCGCTGAGCTTGAGGCTTTGAAACACGAAATAGGTCGTTAGGCATTTGGGGAGGATTTCACTCCTCCCCAAATGTAAGGACATATTGACTTTATTAACGTTTCGATTAGAATTGACTCAGAGCGTTGGAGGAAAAGTGACCACTTTGCGAATGACAACTTCGGAAGCCATCGTGAAGTTTTTGATTGCGCAGAAAATTTATGATGACCGCGATGGTCAAGTTAAACCGCTAATTCCAGGTGTCTACGCAATCTTTGGTCACGGTAATGCACTTGGTTTAGGTGAAGCTTTAGAGAAACATCAAGCTGAAATTCAAACCATTCGTGGACAAAATGAAGAGGGCATGGCTCTCGCCGCTGTTGCTTATGCAAAGGCTGCCCGTCGCCGCCAAGTGATGGCAGTAACCACTTCGGTTGGTCCAGGAGCACTAAATACAGTTCCGGCGGCTGGCGTTGCGATGGCGAACAGGTTGCCATTGTTACTGCTCTTAGGCGATACGTTCAATTCCCGACAACCTGATCCAGTTTTGCAACAGATTGAACAATTTCACACACCATCAACTACTTCAAATGATGCTCTGCGACCTGTAAGTCGATTTTGGGATCGAGTTACGACACCATCGCAGCTTCTGAGTTCACTTCCACAAGCAATCGGAGTGTTACTCGATCCAGCTGAGTGCGGTCCTGTGACGCTCTCGCTACCTCAAGATGTCCAAGCTATGGCTTTTGATTTTCCAGTCGAATTCTTCACAACCAGAATTCATCGAATTGCTAGACCACGGCCAGACCGCGATCAAGTACAGGCAGCTGTATCGATTTTAAAGACAGCGCAGCGTCCGCTGATAGTTGCTGGTGGTGGAGTTCACTATTCGCTAGCTGAATCTGAACTATCGGTTTTTGCCCGCAACCACAACATTCCAGTTATGGAATCCGTAGCTGGCAAATCCTCATTGTTAGCCGATGATCAAATGTTTGTAGGTGCAATCGGAGTATTTGCAGAGAGTGCCTCACAACCCATCGCGTGGGAGCCTGATGTTGTGCTAGCTGTTGGCACTCGTCTGCAGGATTTCACAACCGAATCTGGAACTGTCTTTAAAAATCCAGACGTGAAGTTGATTGGGCTAAATGTCGCTCGGTATGACTCCCTGAAACGAGGCGGAACACCTGTCATTGGCGATGCCTTGGAATCACTCACTGAAATTTCTAACGCACTTGGTGGTTGGACAGCACCAAAAGAGTGGGTTCAAAAAGCTCAGACGAGTTTCGCTGAACAACAAGAAGTCATAAATGGACGACAGATTCCAACTTCTGAAGGTTTACCAACCTATGCCCAAGTGATTGGTGTTGTTAATCAGATCGCGACAGCAGATGACTACGCGCTCACATCCTCTGGCGGACTTGCTGGCGAAATGGTTATGAACTGGCAAGCAAAAGGAATCGCCACCTTTGATTGCGAGTACGGCTTCTCCTGTATGGGATATGAAATGAGCGGCGGATGGGGTGCCGCCATGGAGAAAGCCGCTTCGAATCCGAATTCAACTGTATATGCCTTCACGGGTGACGGTTCTTTCATGATGTTGCCGATGGACATTTACAGTGCTGTCCTTACCGGCCAAAATTTATCTTTAATAGTCTGCGATAACGGTGGCTACAACGTGATTGAACGTTTGCAAATTGGACATGGAGCAGCGTCATTCAAAACCATGTTGGCTGATTCGGATCATCCGAATCCACCACAGATTGATTTCGCTGCTATTGCCGCAGGTATGGGAGCGCAAGCACATCGAGTTCACAATCTGTCGGAATTTGCGGAAAGCTTGAAATCGAACAAAGGCAAGCCAGGCGTGCACGTCTTTGTTATAGATGTAGCAAAACACAAGTGGAG
>JBEAZM010000010.1:0-7693 GCA_041170125.1 Actinomycetota bacterium | reverse complement strand
AATCTCGGCCCCCTTCTCGGTCATCACGGCCGCGGCGTTCGCCAGAGCGGGAGTCCGAATGTAGGCGACTGCTTGGACGGTCATCGCTGGCAAAACGTGGTTTGCGAGCTGGTCGATCATCCCGTCTGTCGTCGCGACGTGAACGATCACTGAAGCGGTCATCTCGACGTGGGCGTTCTTCGCGTCGGTCATCGCGGACTGGTCTGTCATCACGACGTGGGCGATCGCTAAAGCGGTCATCGCGGGCTGGTCTGTCATCACGACGTGGGCGATCACTGAAGCGGTCATCGCGGGCTGGTCTGTCATCACGACGTGGGCGATCACTGAAGCGTTCATCTCGGCGTGGCCGGTCGTCGCGTCGATCATCACGGACTGGGCGATCGCTGAAGCGGTCATCCCGACGTGGGCGTTCTTCGCGTCTGTCGTCGCGGACTGGGCGATCGCTGAAGCGGTCATCCCGACGTGGGCGATCGCTGAAGCGGTCATCCCGACGTGGCCGATCTTCTCGCCGATCATCGCGACGTGGTCGCTCGTCTCGTCTTTCGTCCCGTTGGCGGTCCAAGGGGCGAGCTCTCTCGATATCGCTGCGATCAAGTTTGGCTTCACCGATGCTTGGTCGAACAGCAATAACTTCTTGAGCGCCAGTGAGTTCTGACAAGATATCTGAAGTCATATCTACATGGTGGTATTCCGGTTCCACACCAGCTTTTTGCATAAGCTGTTTGGTCGATCGGGATTGTTTCACTGTTGAGATTGAGACTACGAGGCCATTTGCACCTGCGCGGGCAGTTCGTCCAGCGCGATGCAGGTAATCTTTAAAGTCTCGTGGCAAGTCAATGTTCAACACGAGGTCAATATCGTCTACGTGAATGCCACGAGCGGCGACATCGGTAGCGACAAGTACTGATACTCGACCATTCTTTAGATTCTGCAATGCCTTGTTTCGAGCTGCCTGGGACTTGCCGCCGTGTAGTGCGTCCGCAGTTACACCGATTTCGAGCAACTCTTCGCAAATGTCGTCAGCGGCTGCTTGTGTGCGCACAAACGCAATACAGCGACCCTGGCGGGTAGCGATGGTGCGAATAACTTTGAACTTATCCCGTGGCTGAACCAAGAACACATGGTGCTCCATGGTTGTAACACTGCCAGCGTTTGGTTCGGTTGCGTGCTCAACTGGATTTTCTAAGTGTCGGTTAACAATCTTGTCTACTCCGCGATCAAGAGTCGCCGAGAAGAGTAAGCGTTGGCCTCCAGCTGGCACCTGAGACATGAGTTCATCCACAATCGGCAAGAAGCCCATGTCAGCCATTTGGTCGGCTTCATCCAGAACTGCAATCTCAACCTCAGATAGATCGGCATCGCCACGTTCAATTAAGTCTTCAAGACGTCCAGGTGTCGCTACAACAATGTCTGCACCTTGGCGGAATGCCTGGATTTGTCGATCGTATTTCGCGCCACCAATAACCAGCACGAAATTTAAGCCAACCAAATCGCCAAGGGGTGCAAGCGCTTCGTATACCTGCTGTGCGAGTTCACGAGTTGGAACCAAAATCATGCCACGTGGTGCACGCGGGTTAGTTTTGCCGCTCATCAAACGCGCCATCAGCGGCAGACCGAAAGCCAAAGTTTTACCAGAGCCAGTACGACCGCGGCCTAGTACATCTTTTCCAGCCAAAGCATCACCAATGGTTGCTGCCTGAATTGGAAACGGTTCGAGAATTCCCATGGCGCCAAGGCCCTGAGCGAGTTTGTTGGGAACACCAAGTTCAGCGAATTCGGTTGCGAACGGAGTGTTTTCAGTGATTTCAAGGCGCTTGCCGCGGAAACTACCGATGTCCGGTTTCTGTGGGCGCGCACCTGGGCGCCGGCCACCGGGACGACCACCAGATCGACCACCCGAGCGGCCGCCGGGGCGTCCATCTCTACTTTCAAAACGGGCTGGTCGACGGTTTGTGGAACTAAAAGACATGCAAAAAACTTTCAAAAGGGGGCCGTCTTCACAGCCAGATGTGCTCAGGCTACCTGAAAAGTTGCAAATCTCCGATTCTGTGTATAGCTGAGAGCTTGAATCAGGTTACTTGGAAGGATCTTTTAGACAATCCGTACCAAAAACCATCAATTTTGGTATCAACACCAGCTTCAATGTTTTCGGCTGCACCTAAAGTCACATACATAGGTAATAAGTGGTCAGGCGTGGGATGTGCGTAATTCATACCTGGAGCGTGTTTGTAATCAAGTAATGAGTTCACATCGCCACTCAATAATCCTTCAGCAGCCCAGCTATCAAAATCTGCTGACCAGCCAGGTGCATCTACATCTGGATCTTGCATCGAAATATATGGGAGACCGTGTGTTAAGAAACCACTGCCGATAATCAAAACTCCCTGTTGTTTCAATGGAGAGATTCGCCGACCTAGTTCAATCAATTCGAGTGGATCGCGAGTCGGAATCGACATTTGGATGACAGGGATGTCAGCGTTTGGGTACATGGCCATCAAAGGAATATAAGCGCCGTGATCTAATCCGCGACTTGGAGCTTGATACAGCCCAGCTTTCTGCGGCATGAGTTTGACGAGCTCATCTGCCAGCCAAGTGGCATCAGGGGTGCTGTATTGCAGGTTGTAATACTTTGGATGAAATCCACCAAAGTCGTAAATCAATGGCGCACCTCCGGTCGAGCCAATCATCAGAGGTGCTGACTCCCAATGCGCGCTAACAATCAAAATGGCTTTTGGCCGAGGCAAATCTTTTGCCCAATCAGCGAGTTGGGTAGCCCAGCGATCCTCGAGAAGAATTGGAGCGCCGTGACCAATATAGAGAGCTGGCATATTCATGCGACAACTTTAGCAGATTTAGTTGAAAGTTCAACTAAATCTGCTAAAGCGAGTTTGGCTAAACCGCCTTACATGCAAAACTGCCAGGTGCCCTGCCTGTGAGCAGATATTCGAGCACTGGTTTATCGATGCAACTGGATGTTCCCCAGAGAACTGCATGGCCGGTTCCCTCGTAGGTGATGAGATCCGATTTCAAACTTTCTGAAGTGTTTTGGGACCAAACGTATGGTGTGACGTTGTCGCCTTTAGAACCAATCGTTACAACGGCGGCTCCAGAATCATTTGAAAAATCATCTTGAGTTGCAGGCGCGTCTGGAATCTCATCGCTGTCGAATGTTTCCCAGCTCCAGAAGCAACCCGGTTCTTCCTCAACCGGTGCTTCGTAATCGTAGAGTTCATAGAAACGCGTTCCGAATGGATCTGCAGCCTCGAATAATTCGGTCTCAGCATCTATCTCGCTTTCAGTGCGAGTGTCGCGGCCATCAATGTCCAAACAATTCACAATCGTCAATACTTCGTAGGAGTTATCTCTCTCTAAGGTCTCAGAGTCGTATCCATCCATGGAAAGACCGAGCCACTCAAAACCTCCGACCCAGCCATCTAATCCATCTTTATATACCTGCTTGAAGGTGTCATAGATTTCATCGAGCGGGTAGTAGGTGAGAAGGTCGATTCCTCGCAAGATTAGGTAGGCAGATTCGCCAGTACCGCTTTTGAAGAATTTTGATCCACCCATTTGCTCAAAGACGTAGCCAGAAGTTTCGTCAGCTAAGACAGCATCTCGAATTGAAATTAGGTTGTTTTCAACTTCTTTGACGGTCGATCCTGGGCAGGAATCGTCAGCTGCACACTTTTCAAAAATACGAGTTCGAGCAGCAGCTAGTGATTCGGATTGTTGGATTTGGGTCTCAACTTCGCCGTCATCAGGTTTAACGGGACTGTCAAGAACTATCCGGCCAACATGTTCGGGGAACTCGCTGATGTAGCGGCCTGCGAGCGTCGTTCCGTATGAATGGCCGATGAAATTAAATTTTGCTTCCGGCGTGAGAATTTGTCGGAGCAACTCGAAATCACGCACCACGTTTTCAGTTCCGATTGCCCACCAGTGTGGGTTTTTCTCAATGCAGTCGGCATAAAACTCGGTGGAGGCTTTTTCTAGTTCGGCAGCTTCGGCTGCATTCGCAACATCGAATGGGTATTCAAAGTACGAACGGAGATCGAGTTCATCACTGCATCGCACAGGTGAGGAAGACCCAACGCCACGCGGGTCGACACCAATAATGTCGTAGGCGTCCCGCAATTCTGAAGGGAGCGCGGCAGATTGCAGGTGGGTGATTCCACTTTGGCCAGGTCCACCTGGATTCATGAAAAGCGCACCTTGGTATTGGCTGGTAGTTCCGCTAGCTGGATCTTTCATGATGGTGAGCGTTAAATCATCACCAACATTTCCGACCTCATAGTGAAATGGAACTGAAATTTCTGCACAAACGATGTCTGAATCATCAAAGTTGGAGTCTGCGTACTCCAAATCAAACAGACTCGAATCGCACTCATCCCATTGCACAACTTGGGAGTTGTATTCAGCAAAAACATCCGAAGGGTTACGGACCTTAGTTACATTCGAAGCGTCGGTCGTCGAACATGCTGCCAGCGCCAATGCTGCAACCATCAAAAGTTTAAATTTCATTTTTCCCCTTTAGTTGGACAGTAGCCTAAACCGATAGCCTTACACCATGAATTCCGAAAAGCAGATAGATGTCCGAGGCCGGCATTTTCTAAAGGAGATTGATTTCTCCAAAGCTGAGCTCCTCGCGTTTTTAGACCTTGCGGCTCGGCTAAAGATGGCAGGCCGGCATCGCCATCAGTATTTGAAGAATTTAAATCTGGCACTCATCTTTGAAAAAACTTCAACTAGGACTCGTGCGGCTTTTGAGGTTGCTGCTTTTCACCAAGGTGCCCATGTCACTTATATAGATCCAACCGCAAGCCAGATTGGGCACAAGGAATCAATCGCTGATACGGCTCGCGTATTGAGTCGGTTTTATGATGGAATTCAATTTCGCGGAAACTCGCAAAACGATGTTGAAGTTCTCGCCGAAAATTCGAAAGTGCCAGTTTTCAATGGTTTGACGGACGAATGGCATCCAACCCAAATGCTGGCAGATTTTCTGACTATGTTTGAACACGCGAGGACTAACAATCCAAGTGACATCAGCTACGCGTATGTGGGTGATGCCCGAAACAATATGGGTAACTCACTTCTTATTACGGGTGCAATCCTGGGAGCTGACGTAAGAATTGCAGCCCCTAAGGAACTCCAGCCAAACTTGAATGTTCAAAAGTTGGCGCAAGAATTGGCTGCAAGTAGTGGCGCAAAAATCACCATTACAGATGATGCAGGTGCCGCTGTTAAAGGAGCGGAATTCATTCATACTGATGTTTGGGTGTCGATGGGGGAGCCTGCTGAAGTTTGGCAGCAGCGCATTGATTCATTAAAGCCCTTCCAAGTGAATCATGATTTACTGGAAGCATCGGGACGTAGCGACACGAAATTTATGCATTGCTTGCCTGCCTATCATGATGTCAACACCAAAATCGGCGCTGAAATCGCAACCAAATTTGGTTTAAATAATGGCATCGAAGTGACTAGTGAAGTTTTTGACTCAGTATCAAACATTGCTTTTGATCAGGCCGAGAATCGACTGCACACCATTGAAGCTGTATTGGTTGGAATTTTGGCTGAAGCGGCAATCGCTGACATACAAGTCAGTTGAAGTCGATAAAATAAACACTATGGCACCTCTTGATTATCCAGACACCGGCACAACGCTAGAAGAGCGCACCGAGATTCGTCCTGATAATGGCGACCATGACAAGTTTTCACACTATGTTCGTAAAGAAAAAATCCTTGAAAGCGCGATGACGGGAAATCCAGTTATTGCGCTTTGTGGCAAAGTTTGGGTTCCGGGACATGATCCTGAAAAATATCCAGTCTGCCCAGACTGCAAGCGAATTTTTGAGGGCCTTCCGGGCGGCGACAAGCCGTCCGACAAGCAGTGAGTGAAACCGCCCGCTCAATCAATCTTTCAGGTTTAAGAGCGTGGCAGCAGGATGCAATAAAAAAGTATTTTGAAACTTTGCCGCAAGATTTCATGACGGTCGCGACCCCAGGTGCTGGCAAAACGACATTCGCGTTAAAAGTCGCCGGCGAATTGCTTGAACGACGCTTAGTTCGCCGAATTGTTATCGTGGCACCAACCGATCACCTAACGAAACAATGGGCGGCAGCAGCAGCAAAATTCAACATTGCGATCGATTCGGATTACACAACCTCCAAAGGTGTAAACACCAAAGATTTCAATGGCGTTTCACTCACATATGCAGCGGTAGCCGCAAACCCCATGCGATTGCGGGCGCGAATTGATGCCACCCCAACGCTGGTGATTTTGGACGAGGTTCATCATGCTGGTGACGCGCTCTCTTGGGGCGAAGCAGTGCGTGAAGCATTCGAAAGCGCGGCGAAACGATTGATGTTGACCGGCACGCCATTTCGATCAGACATAAATCCCATTCCATTTGTTACTTATGTTTCCGACAGCACCGGGATTCCTCGATCTGTTGCCGATCATTCTTACAACTACGGCGATGCACTTGCCGATGGGGTAGTGCGGCCAGTGCTATTTCTGGCCTACGCCGGAAAAATGCGCTGGCGGACTCGAATGGGGGATGAAGAGTCAGCTGAACTTGGCGGCGAGCAAGCCAAAGACGTAACGACACGAGCTTGGCGGACTGCTCTCAATCCTGAAGGGCGATGGATCCCACAAGTCTTGAGTGCTGCAGATAAGCGGTTGACTGAAGTGCGTAGATTTATTCCAGATGCAGGTGCTTTGGTGATTGCTTCCGACCACGAACATGCAAAGGCATACGCCGACATTTTGCACCAGATAACTGGCAAGAAGCCAGTTGTAGTTCTGAGCGATGATCCAAAGGCTGGAAAGAAAATTGCTAAGTTTTCGGACAGCGAAGACCGCTGGATGGTTGCGGTTCGAATGGTTAGTGAAGGCGTCGACATTCCGCGACTAGCTGTCGGTGTGTTTGCAACCAACACCTCAACCCCATTGTTTTTCGCTCAGGCTATCGGCCGCTTCGTTCGGGCCCGCCGGCACGGTGAGACTGCAACGGTCTTTTTGCCGAGTGTGCCCGTGCTGTTGTCACATGCGGCGGAGTTGGAGCTACAACGTGATCACGTACTGGGCAAGAAAACCACGGGAGACTTGTGGAGTGAATCGGAAGCGCTGATTGCTGATGCCAACCGAAGCCGGAATCATCTGGATGCGGATTTCGCTGATTTTGCGGTGTTTGAGGCTCTAGACAGTGAAGCAACTTTTGATCGCGCTGTCATTGATGGTGCCGAGCTAGATGCCACTTTGGTGCCAGGATCACCGGAAGAAGAAGCGATCTTGGGATTGCCAGGTTTGTTATCTGCAAATGAGGTTGCTCAGATTTTGCAAGAGCACCGGCACGCCCAAGCAAAACGTTTAGCCAAGCATCAACCAGAAGAGACAATGGCAGATCAGATTGCCTTGCTGCGCCGTCAACTTCAGGACGTAGTGCGCGCATATGCAGCCCAAGCAGGCACCACAGCTGCGATTGTTAACGCTGAGTTGAAGCGGGCATTGGGTGGCGCTCCCACCCCCATGGCGAGTGCGGCGGAACTCCAGAAGCGTATTGAACTGGTGCGCGATTGGTCAGCGCGCCGCTAAATCGCAGCCGCTCAGTCCTGTAACCATGTAGTCGATTCGACTGCGAACTGGAGATTGCCATGAACGTGATGGCAAATTATTTGCCAGCACTGCGAA
>JBEAZM010000009.1:0-5174 GCA_041170125.1 Actinomycetota bacterium | reverse complement strand
AGTTAACGCGCTGGACAAGGCACTGCGACGAGCTGTTGTGCAACTGTATCCAGAAATCGAAGCCATCTCACTTACTGATTACAAGGTTCGCATCCTCGAAGGTGTTGCTGGCACCGATGCTGTCACTCGCGTACTGGTGGGATCAACCGATGGCCACGCCGATTGGACCACCATGGGTGTTCATGAAAATGTGATTGCAGCTTCCTGGATGGCGCTGGAAGATGCGATTGAATTCGGTTTGATTAAAGCCGCCCAATCTAAATAGGAGCACCATGTTCATCGCGCGGGTTTCATTCATCGACGAAGGCAGTGGCGAAAAGCGAATCGCTTTTGGAATTGTGCATGGCATAGACGAACATGGCATCCCAAATGCTGATGCGACAATCGAGGTGTTGGCTTCGCATCCGTTTGGTGAATTGGAATCAACCGGTCAGATTGTTGCACTCACTGATGTTCGACTATTGCCCCCAATCATCCCAACCAAAATCATTGGAATCGGCAAAAACTATGCAGACCATGCCAGCGAAATGGGTGGCGAAGTACCGGCGGAACCAATCATTTTCTTAAAGCCCACAACCGCATTAATTGGCACGGGCGATGACATCGTGCTTCCAACAACCGAGCGTCGAATTGACCATGAGGTTGAACTCGCGGTCATCATCGGCCGGATGGCGAAAAATGTATCGGTGGCAGATGCCCTTGATTACGTTTTTGGATACACCGTCGCCAACGATGTGAGTGATCGTCACCTACAAAAAGCTGATGGCCAATGGACTCGCGCAAAAGGTTTTGACACCTTCTTGCCAATGGGGCCATGGATCCGCACAGACATCGACCCAAGCGGTTTGCGGTTGACTGCCGAGGTAAACGACGCACTCAATCAAGACGGAAATACCTCAGATTTAGTCAAAGGCGTGGCCGAACTTGTCGCTTTCTGTAGTGGTGTCATGACGCTGGTTCCCGGTGACATCATCCTCACTGGAACACCGGCTGGAGTGGCGCAGATTCAGTCAGGTGACGTGGTCACCTGTGCTATCGAAGGTATTGGCGAACTGATAAACCCGGTTGCCTAGGCATCCACTAATCTCTGCTCATTATGAGTAGTGACGTCCGCGTTCGTTTTTGTCCATCCCCAACCGGTAATCCGCATGTCGGCATGGTTCGTACCGCACTCTTCAACTGGGCCTACGCCCGCCATACCGGCGGCACATTTGTCTTCCGCATTGAAGACACGGATGCTGCGCGCGATTCCGAAGAGTCTTACAACATGTTGTTGGATTCACTGCGCTGGCTAGGCATGAACTGGGATGAAGGCCCTGAAGTTGGTGGCCCACATGGCCCGTACCGACAGTCCGAGCGAATGCATATTTATGCAGATGTTGCAGCGAAACTTGAAGCCTCCGGAAATGCTTATCGTTGTTACTGCACCCAAGAGGAGCTCGATGCTCAGCGGGAGGCGCAGCGAGCAGCTAACAAAACTCAGGGCTATGACGGTACTTGTCGGAACTTATCGAGCGAACAAAAAGCTGCCTTCGAAGCTGCGGGACGTACATCTGTTTTGCGGTTCCGAATGCCAGGCACAGACTTCACTTGGAACGACTTGGTGCGTGGTGAATTAACTTTCGCAGCGGAGCATGTGCCGGACTACGTATTAGTGCGCGCTAACGGTGATCCGCTCTACACACTTGTCAACCCGGTTGATGATGCTTTGATGGAAATCACGCACGTGCTCCGCGGTGAAGATTTGCTTTCCTCAACCCCGCGTCAGCTTGCGCTACACAAAGTGTTGCGTGAGATTGGGGTTGGCTCTGGTGACTTGCCACAGTTTGGTCACTTGCCGTACGTGATGGGAGAGGGCAACAAAAAACTCTCAAAACGCGACCCAGAATCCTCACTTTTAATGTATCGCACCGAGGGTTACTTGCCTGAAGGACTACTTAACTACCTGGCGCTACTTGGCTGGTCGATTGGCGATGACAATGAGTTCTTCAGCATGCAAGAGATGGCAGCAGCGTTTGAGGTTTCTCGAGTTTCCGCCAACCCAGCCCGCTTCGATTTACGTAAATGCACTGCAATTAATGGCGACTGGATTCGAACCATCGCGGCTGATGATTTAGCTGAGCGGCTAATTCCGTACTTGGTCGCTGAAGGGTTGCTGCCCGAAAAACCAAATGCAGTTCAGATTGCGGCCCTAAATTCGGCAGTGCCACTTGTGCAAGAACGAATGGAAACCCTGCGACAAGGTGCGCTCATGCTTGGCTTCCTTTTTGCGGCTGATTCCGATCTTGATTCCGACATCTCGGCAGGAACGCCGAAGTACAAGATTGATGAATCTGAGGTTGCAAACTTGAATTCCGAAACCAACCAAGTCATCGAAGCTGCAGTGGCAGCTCTGGATGATTTGGGGTCGTGGACTGCAACCGAGATTGAGGCTGCACTTCGGGCCGCACTGATTGAGGGTCTGGGGATTAAGCCGAAGTTTGCTTTCGGTCCAGTTCGGCTTGCGACTGCCGGCCGGCGAGTGTCGCCACCGCTTTTTGAGTCACTGGAATTGCTTGGCAAAGAACGATCGATGGCTCGACTACGGTCGGCGATCGTCTAATAAATCTGTACCGCATTTCAAGATTACGCGGCATTCGGCTATGCTCCGCCGCGCTCTGTTGGTAACAACAGCTACTAGGAAACTAGTGGGATATGGGGTAATTGGCAGCCCAACTGATTCTGGTTCAGTTAGTCTAGGTTCGAGTCCTGGTATCCCAGCGAGAAACTGAATTTATTCAGTTTCCCGAGGTAGCAGTACCTCGTGGCCCCGTTGTGTAGCGGCCTAGCACGCCGCCCTCTCACGGCGGTAGCGCGGGTTCGAATCCCGTCGGGGCTACAAACAAAAATCCCTCACTCAAACGAGTGAGGGATTTTTTTGTCTTTGAGTTAGCGACCAGGTTGGGTCGAAGCCCGCTTCAACGAATCCGTCAACCGCTGCGCAGCTGCAACCACGGCTGCAGCGTGAAGCCGGCCAGGTTGGCGAGTGAGTCGCTCAATCGGACCACTCACGGAAACTGCTGCAATCACTCGACCACTAGGGGAGCGCACTGGTGCTGAAACTGATGCCACACCGGCTTCACGTTCAGCAATACTTTGGGCCCAACCACGACGCCGCACTTGGGCGAGGGCAGTCGCGGTGAAAGCCGCACCCATCAATCCGCGGTGCATGCGATCTGGTTCTTCCCAGGCGAGTAGCACTTGGGCAGCTGAACCTGCTTGCATTGATAGCACGGCACCGATAGGAACAGTGTCGCGCAGACCAGTCATTCGCTCAGCTGCGGCAACGCACATGCGCTGCTCACCTTGTCGGCGATAGAGCTGAGCCGATTCACCGGTTGCATCCCGCAATGCATAAAGCACGGGACCGGCGGCAGCGAGCAGCTTGTCTTCACCCGCTGCCGATGCCAACTCCACAATCCGGGCGCCAAGTACGAAACGACCGTTCATATCGCGGGTGACGAGCCGATGATGTTCCAGCGCACAGGCAAGCCGATGCGCGGTTGGTCGGGTCAGACCAGTAGCGGCAACCAGCCCGGCCAATGTCTGAGGTCCAGCTTCGAGTGCTCCGAGCACGATGGCGGCTTTATCGAGTACGCCAACTCCACTTGCGTTGTCCACATGCTGATATTGCCATCCCAGTATGCAAGATGGCAATATTTACCCATAAATTGTTAACTTCGCCCTAGAAGTTAAGCAGCAGGAGGTCTAAATGGGTAAAACCCTGGCAGAGAAAGTTTGGGACGCACACATTGTGCGCAGCGCCGAAGGCGAACCAGATTTGCTCTACATTGATTTGCATCTAGTTCACGAAGTCACCAGCCCACAGGCATTCGATGGCTTGCGCAACAGCGGCCGCGGTGTTCGTCGGCCAGACCTCACCTTGCTCACCGAAGATCACAATGTTCCAACCATCGCGATTGACCAACCGATTGCAGATCCGGTGTCGGCTGAACAGATTCGAGTTCTGCGGGCTAACGCTGAAGAGTTCGGTTTGAAAATCTTCTCGCTCGGCAACGTCGAACAAGGCATTGTGCATGTGGTTGGTCCACAGCTTGGTGTCACGCAGCCTGGCATGACGATTGTTTGTGGTGACTCCCACACATCAACCCACGGTGCTTTTGGTGCTTTGGCTTTCGGTATTGGAACTTCAGAAGTTGAACACGTTTTAGCCACCCAGACGTTGCCGCTAAAACCATTTAAAACAATGGCAATCACTGTGAATGGTGAACTCAAGCCAGGTGTTACTTCCAAAGACTTGATTCTTGCCATCATTGCAAAGATTGGCACTGGCGGTGGCCAGGGTTACGTTTTGGAATACCGCGGCGAAGCGATCCGCAAACTTTCCATGGAAGCTCGTATGACCATCTGCAACATGTCGATTGAAGCTGGCGCTCGCGCCGGCATGATCGCACCAGATGAGATCACTTTTGAGTACCTCAAAGGCCGTGATCATGCACCGCAAGGTGATGATTGGGATGCTGCTGTTTCCTATTGGCAGACCCTCGTCACTGATGCTGATGCTGAATTCGATAACGAAGTTTTCATTAACGCTGATGAACTCACACCGTTCGTCACTTGGGGAACTAACCCAGGTCAAGGTTTGCCACTTTCGGAAAGCATTCCAGATCCAGCACATGCAGCTGACGAGGTTGAGAAGGCCGCAATCGAACGCGCATTGGAGTACATGGACTTAAAGCCAGGCACGCCACTGCGCGACATCAACATCAACACTGTGTTCCTTGGCTCATGCACCAACGGCCGGATTGAAGATTTGCGCTCAGCGGCAGAGATCTTGAAGGGTCGCAAAGTTGCTGAAGGCGTCGAAATGTTGGTTGTACCTGGTTCTGGCCGCGTGCGCTTGCAGGCCGAACTTGAAGGTCTGGATAAAGTCTTTACTGAAGCCGGTGCTGAATGGCGTTTTGCTGGTTGCTCAATGTGTCTCGCAATGAACCCAGACAAGGTGAAGCCAGGCTTCCGGGCTGCCTCTACGTCTAACCGAAACTTTGAGGGTCGCCAAGGTCCAGGGGCTCGCACTCACTTGGTGTCACCACAAGTTGCTGCAGCCACTGCTGTTCTCGGTCACTTAGCCAGCCCAGCCGACCTCACCCCGGTTGCATAAGGAGTAATCATGG
>JBEAZM010000008.1:0-2818 GCA_041170125.1 Actinomycetota bacterium | reverse complement strand
ACCGAAAAACGATTTGGTAATTGAGGTGCTGCCATCAATCGAGAAGTTGAAGGTTTCCCCAGCATTTACCCTGTCTGGCGAATACGTGATTGAACTCAGAGTCGAATTGTTCCCACCTGGTTTCGCGGCATTAACAAAATCTGCTGCATTAACGGCAGGCGCAGCAAAAAGACCTGTCACAACCAATGCGAAACCACTTAGTGCGGCAATTACACGATTCATAAATCTCTCCCTTTGGCAAAACCCAAACGTGCACAGTCTAATTTTTAGATTGAATCTGGCTCGAGTTAATCAGGGGAAAACCGATTAATTATTCGGTACTTACACTATTTGTTATCAAACTACTTTGCATCGAGTTCTGCAATCAAGTTCTCAACCATGCCGCGAATCTCATCCCGGATTGGACGGACCGCGTCGACACCAAGACCGGCTGGATCATCAAGTTTCCAGTCCAAGTAAGTCTTACCTGGGAAGTATGGGCACTTGTCGCCACAGCCCATTGTGATTACGTAGTCTGATTCGAGCACAGCTTCGTCAGTTAGAACCTTTGGAGTGTTGTTCGCGATGTCAATCCCCAACTCTGCCATTGCCTCAACAGCAGAAGGATTCACGGAGTCTTTTGGTGCGGTTCCCGCAGACAAAACTTCTACCCGATCTCCCGCTAAATGTTGCAGCAATCCGGCTGCCATCTGCGAGCGACCAGCATTGTGAACACAAACAAATAAAACAGTTGCCTTCTTGTCAGACATTATTTGTCCACCATTTCTTTCTTGAGTTGAAGAATTCGATCCACGATGTCGTCACAGACGATTCGAGTTTGTTGCATTTTGTTATAAAGGTTTGAATCTGGTTTCGGTGTTTGCCAGCGAATAATCTCGGCCTGAGTTTCTGGCAGTTCTTCAATTTTTGCTTCGTCGCCGAGAATTATGACTCGGCTTGCGTCGCGAGCAAGTTCAGCTGCTAACAGTTTTGGATACTCGCCCTCAGTTGAATACCCAAGTTCAGCAACAGCTGCTTGGGCTTCGGCGTTTAGTTCAGAGCCTGGATGTGTCCCAGCAGAGTGCACCTCCACTAATTCCTTTAGTTCTCGGCGGGCAATCGCCGCAGCCATTTGGGACTTTCCAGCATTGTGCACACAAACAAAAACATAGATGGGCTTAGACATTGGCATCCTTCAGAACATTGACTGCGAGCATTCCCACGCCAAGTCCAATCAGTTGGAATAAAACAAAGAAAGCCACTGCACTTGGTGCAATTCCCGAGAATGTGTCGGTGAATGCTCGCCCAATCGTGACTGCTGGATTAGCAAATGAAGTCGATGCGGTGAAGTAGTACGCACTCCCGATCCAAGCTGCTACGGCAGCAGGAATGTAGTTCTGTTGATTGCGATTCACTAAAACCCCGATCACAATGATTAATCCGGCAGTAGCGAGGATTTCTCCAATCCCATTACCGATAGCTATTCGATCTTTTGTGGAAGTTTGAAGTGCCTCTAGACCAAACATGGTGTTAGCCAAGATTGCACCAGTGATTGCGCCAGCAACTTGGGATAGGGTGTAAAAGGTAAATCTCTGAACATTGATTTTTTTGAGAAGCAACTCGTAAAGCGAGACAACTGGATTGAAATGAGCTCCACTAACCACTCCGAGTACCAGAATCAGTAGCACTAGAGCCATGGATGTAGATAGCTGGTTGATGATCAGTGCCACGCCATCGTCGTCACTGAGGTTTGTACCCATAATTCCTGAACCAACAACTACCGTGACTAAAACCATGGTGCCGAAAAACTCAGCCAGAATCGGGCGACTCAAACTTGCTCCTCATATCGATGGGTGTCTATGTATAGCGGAGCGGATGTCTGTCAAAGCCCAAGTTCTCAAGAAATTAACCTACATTCACCTTAAATTCATTTAGTGAGTTTTATTACTGCGTGTGTATTCTTACGCATATGAATAATAGTGAAAATAAATTTGGTTTGAAGAAATGGTTTGCTGTCGGATTTGTGGCGATGTTTGCCGCTAATCCATTGGTGGCACAAGCCCTCGACAACACAATCATCATGCCATTGGTGCCGATCGTGAGTCCGAACACTGAAGATTACATCGATTCGCGCCCTTCTGTATGGCTCGACGAAGACACCGTGGTCACAAATTACATAACGGGAAATGACGAGCAGTACGCGGTCGTTTCGAATGACAGTGGCGCGACTTGGGGGACTCCGTCGTTTGTCGCCACATCTATCGAAGCAAATATTTCTAAAATTTCGGATACTCGCATAGTCTCGATTTATCAAAGTGAAATGAGTCAGACTGCCCCGCTTTATGCCCAATTTGGCACCGTGTCTGGCAGCACAATTACCTGGGAAAGCCCGGTTGTTGTGAGCGCGAATGACACACGAGCTGCAAGCCTTCAGCCTGGCCTCCCTGGATTGGCTGTAGCCGAAGAAAACAAAATTTACATTTACGCAATCGGTACAAATCTTGACTGGAGTCCAACTACAACAGTGTTTTTCCAGTTCGTCAGTGAAGACGGTGGTGCCACTTGGGTTAGGCAGGAAACCAGCTATGTCCGCGAAGACAATTTGAGTTACAACTACTTCCAGGTTCTCGATCTCGCTGGTGGATCACACGCGATTTCAGCGACCGGTTGGAGAATGGAAGAAGTCGCCCCTAACTCATACGCAACTGTTCCATATTTAGATATCCGAGTTTTTGACGGTAGTGGTTGGTCCTCGCTCTACAACCACCAAGGCCGGGAGGCAACTGCCGGTGTGATTAACGACGGGAAAGGAATTGCCACAGGTTTTTACACCAGAGAT
>JBEAZM010000007.1:0-7797 GCA_041170125.1 Actinomycetota bacterium | reverse complement strand
AGCCGGAGTTCCGTATAGATTTCCCGCGAACTCTGCCCATTCCAGCATTTCCCCACGTTCGACAGTGCTTTGGAACGTTTCTCGATCTACAAAAAAGTATTCGACGCCATCGGTTTCGCCTGGCCGCATGGGTCGGGTTGTCATTGAGATTGAGACCCAAAGATTGGCTCCGGGGTGATGCCGCACCCAGTTCACGGCTGTCGATTTTCCAACCCCGCTTGGGCCACTAACCACAACCAAATTAGCCATTGCTGAAAATCTCTTTCGCAATCTCTGCAGCCGCTGCAGCTGGATTAGCTGCGTGCGTAATCGGTCGCCCAATTACCAGCAAGTCGGCACCAGCCGCGATTGCAGAGGCAGGGGTGGCAACTCGATTTTGATCGCCCAGAGCTGCACCAGCTGGACGAACGCCAGGGGTAATCAGTGTGATATCAGCCGGAACTGCCGATCTAATTGCTGCAACCTCTTGCGGCGAACAAACAATCGCTCGAGCTCCAGCTGCCACTGCAAGTTCGGCTAGTTTTACCGCTGCCTCGAGCGGTTCGTCCTGAAATCCAATTTGCTTTAGGTCTTCAGCTGTCAACGAAGTCAAGATTGTGACTGCAGTGATCCGTGTCTCGGGTAGCGCTTGGGCCGCAGCCTCAATCATGGCAGCTCCACCACTTGCGTGAACTGTTAAGAATTCCGGCGCAAACTTCGCAACACTTTGGCAAGCACCTGCAACCGTGTTTGGAATGTCATGCAACTTCAAGTCGAGAAATAATCGGCAGTCGGTAGAGCGCACCGCCGAAATCGCATCGGCACCATCTCGAAGGAAAGTTTCTAGTCCTACCTTCAACGTATCCACATGTGGGGCAACTTCGAGGGCTAGCGCAGAAATTGTGGCCAAATCCTTTGCATCTAATGCGAGCGCGATTGGGGCTTTCATCAGACTCCTAAGTGAGCAATCGAGACGACTTCAGCGACACTGCGGAAGTTTCGGGCGGCTATTTCAGATTCAAGTTCTCGCTGGATTCGCATCGGTGCACTTGGGTCAGAAAAGATCGCGGTTCCAACCGAAATCGCATTGGCACCAGCCGCCAAAAATTCCAGAGCATCAATACCGCTACGAATTCCACCCATACCAATGATTGGGACATCAGGTAAAGCAGCGCGCACCTGATAAACCGCTCGGATTGCAACCGGTCGAATCGCTGGACCGGAAAGTCCACCGGTGCGCCCGCCAAGAATTGGCTTCAAAGTGCGGTGGTCTAGTGCCATGCCAAGCAAAGTATTGATAAGTGAAACTCCGTTAGCACCAGCATCAACTACCGAATAAGCAATTTCGGAAATGCTCGTTACATCGGGTGAAAGTTTTGCGAACAGTGGAAAGTCCGCACCGACAGCGCTTCTAACTTCGGCAACCACTTCAGCGGCACTAGCTGGATGGCAAGCAAAAACTAAGCCTCGGTTTGCGACATTGGGACACGAAATGTTGACCTCAAAACCAGCGATTGCGGGATGCCCACGCAACTTTTGAGCCACTTGCCAAAACTCTCGAGCATCGTTGCCTGCAATTGAGACAATTGTGGTGGCGCCACGTTCCGCTAACCAACGCAAGTCGTTTTCAATGAATTGATCGACTCCAGGGCCCTGCAATCCGATTGAGTTCAACATTCCCGATGGTGTCTCAACCATCCGTGGGGTTGCCCTACCACTGCGCGGATTGAGCATGATGGACTTAGTGACAATGCCACCAATTTGAGTAATGTCGAAGAATTGATCTAACTCTTTGCCAGAAGCGGCGGTGCCACTGGCGGTAAGAATGGGACTCTTTAGTGAAATGCTGCCAAGTTTTGAGTGCAAGTCGACAGCCATTAGTGGCCCCCAACTTTTGGAGCGCCGAGACAATCATCAGGTACTGTGCCTAAATCATCCCAACGAACTCGATCTCCGCGAAATACCGGACCATCAACACAAGATCGAGTCATTCGCGTAATGCCATCATCCCCCACGATTGGCAGCACACAAGTCATACATACGCCAATCCCACAAGCCATGCTTTCCTCGACAGCTACTTGCGAAACGATGTTGCGCTGTTTGGCCAGTGCCGCGACAGATTCCAACATCGGCATTGGACCACATGCATAAACCACTGCGGTATGTCCGTTTAAAAACATATTCGGAATTACATCCGAAACTCGACCTTTGACACCACTTGATCCATCGTCCGTAGTCACCTCGAAGAATCTGGCGATGCGTTTTGCCGCTAGCACATCAAATAATTTCGATTCCGTGCCGGCTCCAAAAACCATGTCTACCTGACAACCACGGGCAGTTAACTCCTCAGCCAAAAATGTCATTGGAGCACTGCCATATCCGCCGGCCACTAACAAACATGAGACTGGATTCTTTGGAAGCGCAAATGGTTTTCCTAATGGCGAAATCACATCAATAGTGGTGCCGACCTCTTGGGCAGCAAGCCAGTCTGTGCCGGTGCCATGTGGATGCACCACAATTTCCAATGTGCTGCCGTGTGCAGTCATTGGGGTGGCGCGGTGGATAGAGAAAGCTCGCCTAGTGACCATCGGGCTGTTCGTGTCACCGATTGCGATTGAGACGAAATGCCCCGGCTTCACGCCGTCCGCAATTTTTTCACCAGCAAGCACCAAGTGGTGATACTCCCCAACTTTGCGGTTGGACTGAAGACGGGCTTTGACTTGGTTAGGCATCATTCACCTGCAGCTCGGGCGGCATTAATTCTCTCCGCATATTCTTGCAAAGAATGCACCGACATATTGCCCGCGATTGCAGCCTCAATCCCCTGCACTACCGCGCCTAGACCAGGGGCAGTAGTGATAGAGGGGATACCGCGCAGAACTGCTGCAGTTCGAATCTTGTAGCCATCATCTCGAGAATCAACTCCGTGTGGAGTGTTGATGATTAGGTCGACTTTGCGATCCAGGATCTCATCCACGATTGTGGGCTCACCATTTGGGCCAACGCCCTCTGAGGCCTTGCGCACAACTTTCGCCTGTACCCCATGCCGAAGCAGCACTTCGGCGGTTCCAGATGTAGCGTGAATTTCAAATCCCAAATCAGCAAGTCGCTTCACCGGGAAAATCATCGAACGCTTATCCCGATCCGCCATCGAAACGAACACAACTCCAGATTTAGGTAACGCATTGGAAGATGCACCGAGCTGGGCTTTTGCGAAGGCGGCGGCAAAGTTGTCATCAATGCCCATAACCTCACCTGTTGATTTCATTTCCGGTCCAAGCACAGTGTCGACGCCTTGGAAGCGACCAAACGGCAGCACAGCTTCCTTCACCGCGATTGGGCTTCCAGCCGGCAAGTTCGCACCATCACCAGTTTTTGGAAGCACACCTGCGGCTCGTAAATCTGCAATCGATTCGCCAAGCGCAATCCGAGCTGCGGCTTTTGCAAGTGGCACGGCGGTAGCTTTAGAAACAAACGGCACAGTACGGCTAGCTCTTGGGTTAGCTTCCAGCACGTAAAGCACGTCAGCTGATAACGCGAACTGCACATTTAACAAACCACGTACACCAACGCCCCGAGCAATCGCTTCGGTGCTCTGGCGGATTCGTTCAATCTCACTGCGACCGAGTGTGGCAGGCGGCAATGAACATGCACTGTCGCCGGAGTGAATGCCAGCCTCTTCAATGTGTTCCATGACACCGCCGAGATACATCTCGGTGCCATCAAACAATGCATCCACATCGATTTCCTGGGCATCATCTAAGAATCGATCAACCAAGACTGGACGGCCTGGGTTAATTTCGGTCGCTTTTTCAAGATAACCGGCTAATGCATCTTCGCTGTAAACGATTTCCATGCCCCGGCCACCAAGCACGTAACTTGGACGTACCAGGACTGGATAACCAATTTCAGCGGCGATTGCTTTAGCCTCATCGAACGAGGTTGCCATTCCGAACTTTGGTGCTGGCAAGTTTGCGGCCTCTAAGACGTCACCAAATGCGCCCCGATCTTCGGCCGCGTGAATGGCCTCAGGAGTGGTGCCGAGGATTGGAATTCCGGCGTCTTTCAAGTCCTGGGCCAAGCCAAGTGGTGTTTGACCACCTAACTGACAAATAACTCCGAGCACTTCACCTGCGGCCTGTTCAGCATGAATGACCTCAAGCACATCTTCCAGAGTTAGCGGTTCGAAATACAACCGATCAGAAGTGTCATAGTCAGTCGAAACTGTTTCGGGGTTGCAGTTGATCATGATGGTTTCGTACCCAGCTTGCCGCAACGTCATAGAAGCGTGCACACATGAGTAATCGAACTCAATACCCTGACCAATTCGGTTCGGGCCGCTACCTAAAATCACCACAGCAGGCTTGTTGCGCGCAACCACCTCAGTCTCGGTGTCGTAAGCCGAGTAGTGATAAGGAGTTTTAGCTGCAAACTCGGCTGCGCAGGTGTCGACAGTTTTGTAGACCGGCCGCAGTCCCAACTCGTGCCGTAGAGCTCGGATTGCTGCTGCATCAACATTTCGCAACTGAGCAATCTGGGTGTCAGCAAAGCCATGGCGCTTCGCCTTCCGCAAAAGTGGAAGATCCAACTCATTAGCAGCTCGAACTTCATCGGCAATCTGGTTTATTAGTTGGATTTGGGCCAAGAACCAAGGATCAATTTTGGTGGCTTCAAAAACCGACTCGAGTGAAGCTCCTGCCCAGAGGGCAACTTGAACTTGGTTCAGTCGACCATCCCGCGGAATTGCCATTTCTGTTAAGAGTTCAGAAATGTTGACGTCAGACTTTTCAGCCGGCCAGGAAAAAATCGCTTCTTTCTTTTCAATCGACCGCAATGCTTTTTGCAGAGCCTCGGTGAAATTTCGGCCCATAGCCATCGCTTCGCCGACACTCTTCATGTGTGTCGTTAAACGGTCATCGGCTTGGGGGAATTTTTCAAAAGCAAACCGCGGGACTTTAACCACGATGTAGTCAAGAGTTGGCTCAAAA
Organism: Actinomycetota bacterium; assembly: GCA_041170125.1. Lineage (GTDB taxonomy): Bacteria > Actinomycetota > Actinomycetes > S36-B12 > UBA5976 > JAFMIT01. The sequence goes on along the minus strand of JBEAZM010000007.1, from coordinate 2,830 downwards.
GAAGCTGGGGTTTCTTTGGTGATGTCGTTCGGAATTTCGTCCAAGGTGTAGCCGATTGCAAGCCGAGCAGCAATCTTGGCAATCGGAAAGCCAGTGGCCTTCGAAGCCAATGCACTCGAGCGGCTGACACGTGGATTCATTTCGATGACAATCATGCGACCATCTTGGGGATTGATTGCAAACTGAATGTTGCAACCTCCAGTGTCGACACCAACTTCCCGAATTACTTCAATGCCGACATCGCGCATTTTCTGAAATTCTCGGTCAGTCAAAGTTAGCGATGGCGCTACTGTGATTGAGTCGCCCGTGTGAACACCCATTGGGTCGATGTTCTCGATTGAACAGACCACAACCACGTTGTCGTTGCGATCGCGCATGAGTTCTAGTTCGTATTCTTTCCAACCAAGAATTGATTCTTCAAGGAGCACTTCTGTGGTTGGGCTCGCTTGAAGACCAGCGCCGGCAATCGTGGCCAGTTCCTCAGCGTTGTATGCAAAACCCGATCCAGCCCCACCCATTGTGAACGAAGGGCGGACCACAACTGGGTATCCCAAATCATCGACTGCAGCAAAAACTTCATCAAGCGTGTGACAGATTGCACTTCGTGCACTTTCGGCGCCGATTTTTGCGACAATCTCTTTGAAGCGCTCCCGGTTCTCACCGCGTTCGATTGCTTCAACATCAGCACCAATCAGTTCAACGTTGTACCGCTCCAGGGCACCGTTGTAATGCAAAGCCATCGCCGTGTTAAGTGCTGTTTGGCCACCAAGCGTTGGCAACAAAGCATCAGGTCGTTCTTTCGCGATGATGCGCTCAACCACTTCAGGCGTGATTGGTTCGACGTAGGTGGCATCTGCAAACTCTGGGTCTGTCATGATCGTGGCTGGATTGCTGTTGACCAAAATTACGCGCAAGCCCTCCGCTTTCAAGACTCGACAAGCCTGGGTTCCTGAGTAGTCGAATTCGCACGCCTGGCCGATAACGATTGGACCTGAGCCAATCACCATTACGCTTTTTAAATCTTCCCGACGTGGCATTAGCGAGCACCATCCATTAGTTCAACGAAACGATCAAATAAGTAAGCAGAATCATGCGGACCAGCTGCAGCTTCTGGGTGGTACTGCACCGAAAACGCCGGCACATCGAGGCATTCCAAGCCCTCAACCACATCGTCGTTCAAACAAACGTGGCTGACAACTACTCGGCCAAAATCAGTTTGGCTCTCGCCAGTCAGTGGTGCGTCCACTGCGAAGCCGTGATTGTGGGCAGTCACTTCGACTTTGCCGGTTTTACGATCTTGCACCGGCTGGTTGATTCCTCGATGGCCATATTTAAGTTTGTAAGTCCCAAAACCAAGTGCTCGGCCAAGAATCTGGTTGCCGAAGCAAATGCCAAAAAATGGCCGCTTGGCAGTTAGTACCGCCTGCGCCAAATCGCGAGCGTGGTTAGCAGTTCCCGGATCGCCGGGGCCGTTGCTGAAGAACACCCCATCCACACCGATTTCCAACAATTCTTCAGCTGAAATATTGGCTGGAACAACATGCACTTCGATTCCCCGTTGGGCCATCATTTCCGGTGTCATGTCTTTGATGCCCAAGTCGACTGCAGCAATCTGGTAGCGCTTCTCCCCTACTGCAGGAACTACATACGAAACAGGTGTTGTTACATCTGCCGTCAAATCAGCGCCTTGCATTTTGGGACTAGCTAAAACTTGTTGGAGTAACTCGGATTCACTTGCAGTGGCCGCTTCACCCGAAAAAATCCCAACCCGCATCGCTCCGGTTTCGCGCAGGTGTCGAGTGATTGCGCGAGTATCTACCTCAGCGATACCAACCACACCAGCAGCTTTTAGTTCTTCATCCAACGAAGTTTCAGCCCGCCAGTTTGAGACCACTAGGGATGGTTCACGTACGACAAACCCACTGACCCAAATCTTTTCGCTCTCGCCATCGACACTATTCATACCCGTGTTACCGATGTGTGGCGCCGTCATGATGACAACCTGCCGGTGATACGAGGGGTCGGTAAGCGTCTCCTGATAGCCGGACATGCCGGTTGAGAAAACGGCCTCACCAAAAGTGGTGCCAACCGCACCAAATTCAACTCCGTGAAAAACCCGGCCATCTTCGAAAACCATTACTGCAGGTTTATGCATTTTGGGCACCTAACTCTTCTGCCAAGAAACTTATGTGATCGGAAGTGCTACTTGCACGAAAACCAGTGTCAATCTCAACGTCACCTAAACGCCACGTTAAAACCGCAATGCCATCTTTTTCGTAAGCTCTACCGGCAATCGCACGATCGGAACGGGTAGCAATCACATCTGAGAATGGCACATAGAAGGAAGGTGCACCTTCGCGGACAAACGCGAGCCCATCAGTTCCGATTTGCACTTCGCAAGAGCTAGGGACACCAAGGCCGTGCACTGCGATTCGAGTTAGCCAAGCGCCGGCCGCGGTTGAGGGTAAGTAGCGACCTGCATAACTACGCAACGCGACGAAATCTGCCGGAATATCAAATGGCGAAACGATTTGCCGCTGAACTTTCAACTTGTTGCGCCAACCGATCCGCATCAACGAAAACATAGTGAGCGCAAACAAAATGGTGAGTGCCGTGAGAGCTAATCGTTCGGGCCAGTTTGTGACCTCTGCAGACTGCATCACGCATCACCACCTTGGAAAGTGATTTGGCCACGCAGCACCGTTAAATTGACTTGACCTGATAGTTCATGGCCGTGGTACGGATTGTTCGTCGATTTAGATTCGGTCTGCATGCGATCAACTGTGTATTTCGCTTTGGGATCAAAAAGCACCAAGTTCGCAATCTCACC
>JBEAZM010000006.1:0-2617 GCA_041170125.1 Actinomycetota bacterium | reverse complement strand
CGGCAGATTCGCGAGTGTAGTTGAGAGCTTTTTCATCGATGTCGGTTGCAATCACTTCGCGGCAATGGGTTGCGAGGGCAACCGCTTGGACACCAGAGCCACAACCCATGTCCCAAGCACGTTTTACAGACCTGCGCGGCGTTAAGCGCAGCAGTGAATTTGAGGCGCCACCTGGACCAACCACAATGTCTTTTGGTAGCGGTAAACCAAAGGCCGGCAGCGCATCGTGCAGGATCTGCAAGCGATGGCCACCGGCCTCAATTTCGGTTTTACTTGTCAAGATTTACGAGGTCTTCATCATCCAATGGGTGGGTGATTTCCTCAGCTGCTGCTGAGACTGGAACTCGCTTGGACCAAACAACCGCACCAATCACGATGACGAGTGCGACGATGGTTGCGCCCCAACGAACGAGGTTGTCGCCCGCAAGGTGTGAAGTCACAACTGCTGGTGCAATCAACAAAGCCACCAAGTTCATAACCTTGATGAGCGGGTTGATCGCTGGGCCAGCGGTGTCTTTGAATGGATCACCGACAGTGTCACCAATAACGGTGGCTGCGTGAGCTTCGGAGTTCTTGCCACCGAAGTGACCGTCTTCGACATACTTCTTGGCGTTATCCCATGCACCACCAGAGTTGGAGAGGAACACGGCCATCAGCGCACCAGCCGCGATTGTGCCGGCAAGGAACGCACCTAGTGGTCCAATGCCTAGGCCAAAGCCGACTGCAATTGGGGTCAAGACTGCGAGCAGACCTGGGGTTGCAAGTTCGCGCAACGAGTCACGCGTTACAAGGTCAACCACTTTGCCGTACTCCGGCTTCTCGGTGCCTTCCATGATGCCTGGGTGCTCAGCGAACTGGCGACGGACTTCGTGGATAACAGCGCTAGCTGCGTGGGCAACTGCGTTGATCGCAAGTCCGGAGAAGAGGAACACAACCGATGCACCGAGGATTAGACCAACCAAGTTTGCTGGCTGGGACACATCCAAGATTCCGAGGTACTGGTAGACCGCTTCTGGCGATAGTTCCGGCACCGTGCTGCCCGATGCTACGAAAGCGTCGGTCGCAGTGGTGACAGCGTCACGGAACGAACCGTAGAGCGCAGTAGCTGCAAGCACAGCTGTTGCGATTGCGATGCCCTTGGTGATTGCTTTGGTGGTGTTACCGACAGCATCGAGACGGGTGAGAATTTCAGCGCCTTCGCCGTGCACATCGCCAGACATTTCAGCAATGCCCTGAGCGTTGTCCGAAACTGGGCCGAAGGTGTCCATCGACACAATCACACCAACCGTGGTCAAAAGACCAGTGCCCGCAAGTGCGATTGCGAACAACGAAAGAATCGCCGAACCTGAGCCCAAAGTGAAAGCTGCGTACACCGCAATCGAGATCAGGATTGCGGAGTAAACGGCAGATTCGAGACCGAGCGAGATACCACTGAGGATTACGGTCGCGGGTCCGGTGATCGAGGACTTAGCGACCTCATCAACTGGACGACGATTAGTTTCAGTGAAGTAACCGGTGAGAACCTGGATTGCTGCCGCCAACGCAATACCAATTAGAACTGCGAAGATTGCGATTCGACGTGGGTTGGCATCTGCAACAGCAGCAAAAGCTTCAGCATCAAAACCTGGTAGCGCATCCATACGTGTTGGGAGCAAGTAGAGCGCAGCAACCGAAACCATGGCAGCGGAAATCAATGCCGAGAGGAAGAAGCCGCGGTTGATGGCATCCATGCCTGAGCGATCAGTGGCGCGAGGCTTGACTGACATGATGCCAATTACAGCGGTGATGACACCGATTGCAGGTACAACTAGCGGGAACACGAGACCGAGTTCACCGAAGGAAGCTTTACCAAGGATGAGTGCTGCAACCAGCGTTACGGCGTAGGACTCGAACAAGTCAGCAGCCATACCGGCGCAGTCACCGACGTTGTCGCCAACGTTGTCGGCGATGGTCGCAGCGTTACGTGGGTCATCTTCGGGAATGCCTTGTTCGACTTTGCCGACCAAGTCAGCACCGACGTCAGCAGCCTTGGTGAAGATGCCGCCACCGACACGCATGAACATTGCAAGAAGCGCGGCACCAAAGCCGAAACCTTCGAGCACCTTTGGCGCATCAGCTTTGTAAACCAAAACCACGACCGCAGCACCAAATAGACCGAGGCCGACGGTCAACATGCCAGCCACACCACCGGTGCGGAAGGCGATGATCATGGCCTCTTCTTCGGTGCTGTCTTTCGCAGCGGTTGCGACGCGAACGTTGCCGCGCACTGCGAGTGACATGCCGAGGTAGCCAGTCAACATTGAGAAAGTTGCGCCAACTACGAAAGCCACCGAGCGGCCAATTTTTTCGGCTGTGGATTCAGCTGGAAGTAGGAAGAGCAGTCCAAAACCGAGAGCCACGAAATAGCCCAAAGTGGTGAACTGTCGCTTCAGGTACGCAGCCGCACCTTCCTGGATTGCTAGTGCAATCTCGCGCATCCGCTCGGTGCCTTCACTCGCGTTGAGGACACCTTGGACGAGCCACCAGGCGAAAACCAGTGCTAATAGTGCGATAGCTGCAACCGCAACCACGATATTCGTGCTGCTAGCAGTCAATTCGACAGCCGCTAAGACCGACC
>JBEAZM010000005.1:0-5205 GCA_041170125.1 Actinomycetota bacterium | reverse complement strand
GTCTATGCCTTCACTGGCGATGGCTCTTTCATGATGTTGCCAATGGACATTTACAGCGCTGTTCTTACCGGACAGAATTTATCTTTAATTGTCTGCGATAACGGTGGCTACAACGTAATTGAACGTTTGCAAATTGGGCATGGGGCAGCTTCATTTAAAACCATGTTGGCTGATTCTGACCATCCGAATCCACCACAGATTGATTTCGCTGCTATTGCCGCAGGCATGGGAGCGCAAGCACATCGAGTTCACAATCTGTCGGAATTTGCGGAAAGCTTGAAATCGAACAAAGGCAAGCCAGGCGTGCACGTCTTTGTTATAGATGTAGCAAAACACAAGTGGAGTGAAGGTGGATCGTTTTGGGAAGTCGGAGTTCCTGAAGTGAGCCATAGGCCAGAAGTCGATTCTGCCCGCGCCGAATTGGTGGCAGGAAAATCTCATCAAAGAATGCTTTGGAACAAATAGCGAAAAGTTGAAAAGGAAAAACGCATGACTAAGCACATTACACACTGGATTAATGGCACAACTTGGACTGGCTCGGCTGCCCGTCAGGGAGACGTCTACGACCCTGCAACCGGCGAAGTGTCTGGCAAAGTTGATTTTGCTAGTCGTTCTGATCTTGATCATGCGGTTGCGGTTGCTAAATCTGCTTTCCCTGATTGGGCTGCAACATCAATAACTAAGCGCACCCAAATTTTGTTTGCATTTCGCGAAATCCTCAATCGTCGCAAAGAAGAAGTGGCAGCACTAATTACTGCTGAACATGGAAAAGTGCTTTCGGATGCTCTAGGTGAAGTTACTCGCGGCCAGGAAGTGGTCGAGTTTGCTTGTGGCATTGGCCAGATTCTGAAAGGCAGCTTCTCTGAGGGCGTATCGAACGGTGTAGACGTCACCTCAATCCGCCAGCCACTAGGCGTAGTTGGCATTATCAGTCCATTCAACTTTCCGGCGATGGTTCCAATGTGGTTTTTCCCAGTTGCGATTGCAGCTGGTAACACAGTAATCATTAAACCCTCGGAGAAAGATCCTTCAGCATCTATGTTGATTGCTGAGATGTGGAAAGAAGCCGGTTTGCCAGACGGCGTATTCAATGTCGTTCATGGTGATAAGGAAGTTGTGGATGGTCTACTAGAGCATCCAGATGTCCAAAGCATTTCATTTGTCGGCTCAACCCCGATTGCAAAATACATTTATGAGACTGGAACGAAACATGGCAAGCGCGTCCAAGCACTTGCCGGCGCCAAAAACCACATGTTGGTTTTGCCAGATGCTGATTTGGAACTAGCTGCAGACCAAGCAATCAATGCGGGTTTTGGTTCGGCTGGGGAGCGCTGCATGGCAATCTCAGTCGTGCTTGCGATGGACACCATTGCGGATGAGCTGGTCGAAAAAATCGCCGCTCGAATTCCTAGTTTGAAGACTGGTGACGGCCGCCGAGCTTGTGACATGGGTCCATTAGTGACAGGCGTGCATCGCGACAAAGTAGCTTCCTACATTGATGCTGGCGTAGCAGCTGGTGCAACTTTGGTTGCAGATGGACGCAACCCAGTTGTTGATGGCGCGCCAGGCGGATTCTGGTTAGGGCCAACACTCTTTGACAACGTTAAGACTGACATGTCCATCTACACAGATGAAATTTTCGGACCAGTCTTGTCGGTTGTTCGGATCCACTCTTTTGATGAGGGACTCGAACTGATCAACAAGCACGAATACGGCAATGGCACCGCAATTTTCACAAATGATGGTGGCGCTGCTCGTAGGTTCCAGAATGAGGTTCAGGTTGGAATGATTGGGATTAACGTCCCGATTCCAGTACCGATGGCTTACTACTCCTTTGGTGGCTGGAAGAACTCACTTTTTGGTGACACTCACGCACACGGCGTAGAAGGAGTGCACTTCTTTACTCGTGGCAAGGTTGTTACATCTCGTTGGTTGGATCCCAGCCATGGTGGAATCAATCTTGGCTTCCCAACACAAAACTAAGGGGTTGTGTAATGACTAGCTTGCCATTCTTAGAGATGTCGGAAAATACGCCGACAGTTCTCTGGAATGACTCTGTTGAACCAACCGAGTTGTCCACTTCAATCTCGTGGGGCGCTGTTGGGGCTACTTGCAATCCGGTGATTGCCCTTTCAGCATTACGAGCCAATCCTGAATATTGGGGTGAGCAGATTCGAAACTATGCATCACAACACCCAACTGCCTCGGAAGATGAGATTGGTTGGGCAATGGTGCGACAGTTGTCGGTGGATGCGGCTAAATTGCTGGAGCCAGCGTTTGAGAAGTTCAATGGTCGCAATGGCCGGCTGTCAATTCAAACTGATCCACGTAATTACCGAAACGCAAAAGCCTTAGCGGATCAAGCGGTGGAGTTCTCACAACTTGCAAAAAACATTATTGTGAAAATCCCCGTTACGAGTGCTGGAGTCGAGGCAATCGAAGAGGCGGTGTCCCGCGGAGTCAACATCAACGCCACAGTCTCGTTCAGTGTTGCCCAAACAATCGCTGTTGCTGAAGCTATTGAACGCGGCATGAATCGTCGTGAAGCAGCAGGTCATGACATCAGCACAATGGGTCATGTTTGCACCATCATGGTTGGTCGCACCGACGACTGGATGAAGCGTGTGGTTGAACGCGACGGTCTGGACATTGCGGATGATGTGTGTGATTGGGCAGGCGTTGCAGCATTTAAAAATGCGTATCAAATTTATCAAGAACGTGGCTACCGAACCAGATTGCTTTCAGCTGCGTTTCGTAACCATCATCACTGGTCCCAACTAATTGGTGGCGACGTGGTGGTTTCACCTCCATTCAATTGGCAAGAAAAAGCCAACGAGAGTGGTATTTCTGCAACTGTCCGAATCGACGATCCAGTTGATTCGGCAATATTGGCCGAGCTCCGGAGAATCGGGCCGGAGTTTGATAAGGCATACGATGAAAATGGTATGAGTTATCAGGAGTTCGACACGTACGGCGCGACCGTTCGTACATTGCGTCAATTCCTTCAGGCCAACAATGACTTAGAGCAGTTTGTTCGGGATGTCACGTTGCCGAACCCTGATCTATAAAGTCCTTCCAAGGCGCTTGGTCGTCCGTCTAACCTGTTTCAGTCAGTGGTTAGCGGGCGACCAAAGTGGTTTCAAATGAATACAAGTCTGCTCGGTACTTGTGTGAAGAAGTTTCAATAATTCGACCCGAGTCATCAAATGCAGTTCGCTCCATGACCAGAAGCGGCGAACCTGTTTTGACTTCTAAGAGTCGAGCATCCGCAGCACCTGCTACAGCAGCCCCAATCCGCTGATTTGCAACGTTTACATGAAGACCTTGTCTGCGCATTGCTTCGTACAGCCCAGTTTCTTCTAACTCTTGTTTTGAAGTCTCAAAGAAATCTGCCGGAATCCAGTTCCGCATAATGGCCAAAGGTTGGCCGTCCATACTGCGCAGCCGCTTTAAATGGATGACTTTGTCACCTTCTTCAAGTCCCAATTCACCCGCTAATCTCGCATCTGCTCGCTTCAGCGTGAGTGAAAGAACTTCTGTGGTTGGTTGGTGGTTCGCCTCTGATAAATCGTCGAACAGGCTTGTGAGCTTCACTGCACGTCGCATCTGCGAATGAACAACTTGGGTTCCTACTCCACGACGACGAACCAGCAAGCCTTTGTTGACTAGATCCTGAATTGCCTGCCTTACCGTAGGTCGAGAAAGCCCAAGCCTGGCTGCCAATTCAATCTCAGCCTCAATCTGATCGCCTGGCTTAATTTCGCCATCACGAATCGCTCGCTCTAACTCTTGTGATAGCTGAAAATAAAGCGGAACTGGACTGTGCCGATCGAGTGAAAAAGTGCTCAACATAGGGTGAATTAAACTCTTATTTATCAGTTATGCATATGTCTTTACAAGATTATTTTTCATTGACATGTAAGTGTTGTAAACATCAGACTAAGACGGTGACCGAAAATTTTGATGTGCTGGCAATCGGTCGTTCTAGTGTTGATTGTTATCCGCTCCAAACAGGCATTGGTTTGGATACCATTCAATATTTCGGAAAGTTTCTAGGTGGTTCAGCAACCAATGTGGCAGTTGCAGCAGCTCGGCTTGGCCACAAGACAGCATTAATAACAAGAACTGGGGATGATCCTTTCGGGGTATTTGTTCGCGAAGAACTTGGCCGTTTTGGAGTGGATCCGCGATTTGTGACTTCTGTGGAAGGCATGCAAACACCAGTCACATTTTGCGAGCTCTTTCCACCAGACAACTTCCCACTCTATTTTTATCAGTCAGCTGATGTTCCATACTTCAAAATCCGAGCCGAGGAAATCGACATGGATGAAGTTGTGTCAGCAGGAGTTCTTTGGAGCACACTCACAGGACTGGCGCGGGAGCCGTCGCGCGAAGCTCACCACGCTGCTTGGCGGGTGCGTGATCGCCGCCCAAACACAGTTCTCGATTTAGATTTTCGATCTCGATTTTGGAATTCAAAAAAAGACGCTGAACGTGAAGTTCAACGGGCACTGCCACGCGTCACGGTTGCGATTGGCAACATAGATGAATGTGAACTTGCAACAGGTGAACGTAACCCTGTCGCAGCAGCTCGGGCACTGCTGGATCTTGGAGTGGAGCTTGCAATCGTTAAGCAGGGACGGCTGGGATCACTCGGTATGACTGCGAATGAGCAAGTTATCGTGCCAGCGTTTAATGTAAAAACCGCGAACGGCCTCGGAGCGGGCGATGCTTTTGGTGGAGCTATTTGCCACGGCTTGCTACAGGAATGGCCACTTGAGCAAACGCTGCGATTTGCGAGTGCCTCGGGCGCGATTGTTGCTGCCAGACTTGAATGCGCAAATGCAATGCCAACAATCGAAGAAGTAAAAGAGATGTTGAAAACTGGACAACCACCTGAAGTGGAAGGGGCCTTAAATGGCTAATAAGTATTTGCGACCAGCCGGCACAGGAGTGATTACAGATATCACTCCTGAAGATGCCGGTTGGGGGCATAGCGGATTGAAAGTCGTTGATCTAAACGCAGGTGATTCTTTAGATGTGGTTGCAGCAGACTTCGAGTTCATTGTCCTGCCACTGAGCGGTAGCGCAACGGTTGAAGTTGAATCTGAGACCTACACACTTAATGGACGAACCAGTGTTTTTGACTCATTAACAGACTGGCTTTATGTCGGGCTTGGTAAATCTGCCAAAGTTGTCGCTACT
>JBEAZM010000004.1:0-5256 GCA_041170125.1 Actinomycetota bacterium | reverse complement strand
AACTCCATCGCTCGGCACCTTCTAAGTCGCCGGTCATGGAGAGTTCTTGAATCCGTGCTAACTGTGCAGCCGAGTTAATCGCACCAACATCAGTGTTTTTATCAAGCGGGTCACCCACACGTAATAAATTGATTCGATCCTTTAGTTTGGCGATGACTTCTTCAGCCACTGACTCTTGGACCAAGAGACGAGAGCCGGCACAACAGACATGACCTTGGTTGAAGAAGATGCCATTCACAATCCCATCAACCGCCTGATCGATAGCAGCATCATCAAAAACAATGTTTGCACCTTTACCACCAAGTTCAAGGGTGAGTTTTTTGGTGGTACCCGCAATCGACTGAGCTATCTTTTTTCCGACAGCGGTCGAGCCAGTGAAAGCCACTTTATTCACTCCTGGGTGGTTGACCACCGCAGCGCCGGTAGCGCCAGCACCAGTTACAACGTTCAATACACCTTTGGGCAAATCTGCTTGTTGGCAAACCTCGGCAAAGAGCAAAGCGGTAAGCGGTGTGGTTTCAGCTGGTTTCAAAACCACGGTGTTGCCGCACGCCAACGCTGGTGCAACTTTCCAAGCAAGCATCAAGAGCGGGAAGTTCCACGGAATAACTTGACCTGCAACACCAAGTGGTTGTGGATTTTGGCCTAGGCCCGCAAAATCCAGTTTGTCTGCCCAACCTGCGTAGTAGAAAAAGTGTTGTGCGACTTGGGGGATATCGAAGTCGCGGGTTTCCTTGATTGGCTTACCGTTATCGAGCGTCTCGAGCACAGCAAACTCGCGTGATCGTTCTTGCAGAATGCGTGCGATTCGGAATAAATATTTAGCGCGTTCACTACCTGGAAGTTTTGACCAGCGAGGGAAAGCGCGTTGAGCAGCTCGAACGGCGGCATCAACATCGGCATCACCTGCCACTGCGTACTGCGCCAAAAGTTCGCCGTTGGCTGGATTAATCGTGTCGGCAAACTGCTCACTCAATGGCGATGCGAATTTGCCATCAATAAATAAACCGTAGGTTTCGCGCAGACTTACAACTGACCGAGATTCAGGTGCAGGTGCGTATTCAAAATCACTCATGTGTTGTCCTAGTCGTTCGTTACGTAGCGAGCGCTCGAGTAATGGCCAGATGCAAGTTTCTGACGTTGCATTAGCAAGTCATTTAAAAGTGTTGAAGCACCAATCCGAAATAGATGTGGATTCATCCAGTCATCTCCGGTGATTTCATGCACCATTACAAGTAGTTTCATCGCATCTTTAGTGGTGCGAATACCACCTGCGGGTTTCATGCCAATTTTTTCACCTGTCAACCGATGCCAATCCCGCACCGCGGTGAGCATCTCCAGAACCACTGGAGGTGTTGCTGCAACCGGAACTTTGCCAGTCGAAGTCTTGATGAAATCAGCACCAGCCAACATCGCTAGCCATGAAGCGCGGCGCACATTGTCGTAAGTTTGGAGCTCGCCAGTTTCTAGGATGACTTTCAAATGGGCTGAACCACAGGCAGCCTTAACTGCGACAATCTCATCGAAAACTTTTCCGTATTCACCCATCAAAAAAGCGCCACGGTCAATCACCATGTCAATCTCGTCTGCTCCGTCAGCGACTGCTTCGCTGGTGTCAAGCAATTTCACTTTGAGGCTAGCCCGACCACTCGGGAAGGCTGTAGCGACAGCCGCGACATTAATTCGAGCACCACCAAGTGCAGCTTTCGCAGTGGCCACTTTGTCACCGTAAACACAGACTGCAGCTACTTGGGGAACTTCAGGATTCATCGGATCAGGAAGTTTTGCTTTAGCGCAAAGAGCTTTCACTTTGCCATCGGTGTCAGCACCCTCAAGGGTGGTTAGGTCAACCATTTGGATGGCAGTATCGATGTATTTCGCTTTTGCGGACGTTTTGATTGAACGAGTCCCGAGGTCGCTTGCTCTAGCCGAAAGACCGACTGCATCAACGCCAGGTAGAGCATGCAAGAAGCGTTTTAAAGATGTGCCATCTTGGCGAGCAGTTGTTAAATCTGAGAGTGTGAACACGCATCCAACTCTAGCCCCCATTAGGGTTTGCTTGGCACTGTCGCCCTGCTGGCTAACCTGAGTCGGCGGTGCAGTGGCCTGTTCTCGGATGGTCAATATGTCGAATGAACTTGCAACCTCTTTACACACCTTCGATGCCAAAAGCGCAGACTTAATTTTGAATTATGTGCGCGACCGTTTAGCAAGTGAAGCTCCACTTGATCACCCTGGTGATAAAGCTGAACTGGAATCTGTGATTGCTGGATTGATTAATCCGAGCGGTAATTCAGTCGAGAAAGTTTTAGACATTTACGCGGACGTTCTAGCCCCTACGGTGCTCAGCACAGATTCGCCCAATTTTTTGGCTTTCATTCCTGGTGCACCAGCAAAATCAGCATTGCTGTTTGACACAGTAGTTTCTTGCGCATCATTACAAGGTATGTCGTGGCTTGAGGCAGCGGGTGCGATTGTCGCCGAAAACCAAGTGCTTCGTTGGATTGCTGATTTGGCAGGTTTACCGGACTCTGCAGGTGGCACCTTCGTATCTGGTGGTTCGGCAGCGAATCTCTCTGCGCTCGCAGTGGCGCGGGAAGTGGGACGAGAAAAATTTGGGGTGCGAAATGTGCGCATCGCGTTAAGCAAAGAAGCCCATTCTTCAATCGGCTCAACCCTAAAGCTGCTGGACGTAGAACCTTTCTGGATTCAAACCGACAACCACAAAGTCACGGCTGAAAGTTTTGCGGCAAGTTTGGCTGCGGACACTTGCACTGACCCGATAGTTGCGGTTGCTCTAACTTCTGGCACCACGAATGCTGGAATCATTGATGACATTGCGGGCGTGGGCGAGATTGCGCGAGAACGCGGAATGTGGTTGCACGTTGATGGCGCCTATGGCGGTGCGGGACTACTGAGTCCGACGGTTCGGCATTTATACGCTGGCATCGAACACGCTGACTCGTTTATCACCGATCCACATAAGTGGTGGTTTGCGCCATTCGATGCAGCAGCGTTGCTGTACCGAAATCCAGCTCTTGCCGTCAAAGTGCACACTCAGGATGCTTCGTATTTGGATGTGCTGCACGACGACCAACCAGCCGACCAATTCAATCCCACCGACTTGGCCTATCACTTAACTCGACGAGCTCGCGGTTTGGCTTTGTGGTTTGCGGTTTCGGTCCACGGCACTGACGCGTTTGCTGCAGCTGTCGAAGCCAGTATCCAACTCGCTCGCGCAACCGCAGAGCTAATCTCGGACTATCCCGAAATCGAGTTGATTCGTGAGCCAACCCTGTCGGTCGTTTTATGGCGACGAAAAGGCTGGGCTTTGGCGGATTACGAGAACTTACAAACTCGATTGCTGCGGGAACAGATTGCTTTTGTGACGCCATCAAAGTGGGAAGGAGAGCCCGTAGGGCGATTCGCGTTTCTGCATCCGGGCACGAAAATTGATGTGGTTAAACAAATTTTCGAAATGTGTAAGTAAGAGTCCCAAAAATGAGCAAGCCCTGGGCGAGCAGAGAAATTCTGCCTACCCAGGGCTGTTCTATGGCTACACCCCGAGGGCTATGGCCATATCAGTTTTCATTTCTGCGAGTTTTGTGAGTGCAGTTGCACGGGCAGCTGCAATATCAGTGCTCTCTACAACCACTTCTAGGTAGCACTTCAGTTTTGCTTCAGTGCCACTAGGTCGTGCAATCACTTGACCTCCATCGAGCAAAAGTAAGATGCCGTCGGTTGGGAGCAATCCGTTCCAGCCGTTTGCTAAATCAATCACTTCTTTAACCGCCATTCCACCAACACTGGTTGGTGGTTGGGAGCGAAGTCGATTCACTGCTGCGGGAATCGCTGAGAGATCCTGCATGCGAACTGAAAGTTGATCAGTGAGAAACAGTCCATATTCCGCTGCTAGATCATCGAGTAAATCAGCGAAAGCTTTGCGTTCGGATTTGAGCCAGGCAGTTAGCTCTAAAAGCCGCACTGCGGCACTAACCCCATCTTTATCGCCAACGCTTGCTGGATCAACACAGTAGCCGATTGCCTCTTCGTAACCAAAAACTAAATCTGGCACTTTTGCGATCCACTTAAATCCAGTCAGTGTGCCGGTGTAGTTAAGGCCGTTCGCTTCAGCAATTTTCCGCAACATGTTGGAAGAGACAATGCTTGCCGCAAATTGCCCAGTCAAAGCTGGCCGACCAAGTAGTTCGTTTCGTTTAATGGTCCACCAGCCAAGGAGGGTGCCAAGTTCATCGCCTCGTAAAAGTCGCCAGGTCCCTCGATCTTTAATACCTGCAGCACAGCGATCGGCATCCGGATCGTTTGCAATTGCGATGTCGGCATCTTCAGCTCGAGCAAGGTCGAGCAGCAGATCTGTCGCGCCAGCTTCCTCTGGGTTGGGAAATGCAACGGTCGGAAAGTCTGGATCAGGTGTGACTTGTTCAACAACCGCTTTTAATTCGGAGAGCCCCGCAGTAGCGACGGCTGCAGCCAAAGTTTCGTAGCCCACACCGTGTAGTGGCGTATAGACAGCTTTCACCGCAGGCAGTCCTGGCAATTCGAATGTGGTTGCCGCGCTTTTGATGTAGGCATCCACGACAGACTCATCTGCGAGCACCCAGGCATCGGACGTTGGGAGGCTCGAGACTTCACTGATGGCCGCAATTTCGGTTGCGATTTCGGCATCTTGTGGTGGCACGATCTGCGAACCATCACCGAGGTAGACCTTGTAGCCGTTGTCTTGTGGTGGATTATGTGAAGCTGTAACCATGACGCCAGCATCCGCTTGGAAATAGCGAACCGCGAATGCCAACACGGGGGTTGGAAGATTGCGCGGCAACAGAATGGCTTCGAGCCCAGAAGCAGCCGCAAGCGAAACCGTATCCAACGCAAAATCTAGGCTGCGATGACGAGCGTCATACCCAACCACGATTTTCTTTCCCTGGTTTTTAACTAAATAGTTAATGAGGCCTTGGGCGGCACGCATAACAACAGCTCGGTTCATCGAGCTTGGCCCGGGTGCGATTGGGCCACGTAAACCTGCAGTGCCAAACTGCAATAGTGGGCCAAACCAAGTTTCTAGTTGCGATATAGCTTGGGCATCGCCAGCTTGGGCATCAGCTAAAACCTGTTTGGCATGTTCGGCTGTTATCTCATCGGGATCATCCGCAATCCACGCAGCAACTTTTTCAAATAACTCGGTTGACATCATCAAGCCTTTCGGATTACTTCAGCGATTAGTTTGCCCATACGTTC
>JBEAZM010000003.1:0-3219 GCA_041170125.1 Actinomycetota bacterium | reverse complement strand
AAGTTTTATTGATTGCAGCTACAGGTGCTGCGGTTGTGACTGCAATTGTTCGAATGCGAAGTAAGTCTGGTGGAATTGATAATCCAGTGGCTTTGAGTGCTTTTGGTGCATTAAATGAATTCGTTGATCCTGCTGCACACAAGGCTCAATTACTCCTCGATAAAAAACGGAATCAAACTCTCGCTATGCCTGCCGCTGAAGGTGATCCATTACGAAATGGGGAAGTCACTATCGACGCAAAAGATTTATGATGCTTTAAATTCAAATGTTTGAAGGGCGCCACGCAGTGTGACGCCCTTCAAACATTTTTGCTAACTAGCTGACGAGATCGAACCGATCTGCGTTCATGACTTTGACCCAAGCTTTGACGAAGTCGTTGACGAACTTCTGCTTGTTGTCATCTTGGGCGTAAACCTCAGCGTAGGCACGCAGGATTGAGTTCGAGCCGAACACCAAGTCGACGCGAGTTGCAGTCCACTTCACGGCACCCGATTTGCGGTCACGGATGTTGTAGAAGTTTTCACCACGAGGTTCCCAGACGTTGGACATGTCGGTGAGGTTGACGAAGAAAGCGTTGGTCAACGCACCTTCCTGGTCAGTGAATACGCCGTGCTTTGTGCCACCATGGTTGGTGCCGAGCATGCGCATGCCACCGACTAGCACAGTCATTTCTGGAGCGGTTAGGCCCATCAATTGCGTGCGATCTAGCAACATTTCTTCTGGAGTAACGATGTAGTTGTCCTTCACCCAGTTGCGGAAACCATCGTGCAGTGGCTCGAGGACGCTGAATGAATCAACGTCGGTGAGTTCTGCACTAGCGTCGCCGCGACCTGGAGCAAACGGCACCTTAACCGGGACGCCAGCTGCTGCAGCTGCTTGTTCAACACCTAAGTTGCCGGCCAAAACAATTACGTCAGCAACACTGATGCCGAATTCGGATGCGATTGGTTCAAGTACCGCAAGCACTTTGTTGAGGCGCTCTGGCTCGTTACCAACCCAGCCACGTTGTGGTTCGAGTCGAATCCGAGCACCGTTCGCACCACCGCGCATGTCGGAGCCACGGAAAGTGCGGGCGCTGTCCCACGCGGTCGAAACCATTTCACTGATTGATAAACCGCTAGCTGCAATCTTTGCTTTGACTGCTGCAACATCGTAATCAGCTTTGCCAGCTGGAACTGGGTCCTGCCAAATCAAATCTTCAGCAGGCACATCTGGACCGACGTAACGAACTTTTGGACCCATATCGCGGTGGGTAAGTTTGAACCAGGCGCGCGCAAATACCTCTGAGAAGTAAGCCGGATCTTTGTAGAAGCGCTCAGAAATTTCCCGGTAAATCGGATCCTTGATCATTGCCATGTCGGCATCAGTCATCATCGGGTTGTACTTAATCGATGGATCCTCAACATCTGGAGCTTTGTCTTCTTCCTTGATGTTGATTGGTTCCCACTGCCAAGCACCTGCTGGTGACTTCTTCAATTCCCAGTCGTAGTTGAAGAGTAAGTGGAAGTAGCCGTTATCCCACTGGGTTGGGTTGCTGGTCCAAGCACCTTCAATGCCGCTAGTTACGGTGTCGCGGCCAATGCCACGGCCGACGTGGTTATTCCAGCCGAGCCCTTGCTCGTGGATGTCTGCACCTTCTGGGGCTGGACCGAGATTTTCGGCTTTGCCATTTCCGTGTGCCTTACCTACCGTGTGGCCGCCAGCTGTCAATGCAACTGTTTCTTCGTCATTCATCGCCATGCGGGCAAAAGTTTCACGTACCTGCGCTGCAGTCTTTAGCGGATCTGGCTTGCCGTCAACGCCTTCTGGGTTAACGTAGATAAGACCCATCTGCACAGCAGCGAGTGGGTTTGCCATTGTGCTGGCATCTTCCGCGTTTTCGTAACGATCTGAGTTGGAATCCAGCCACTCTTTTTCAGAACCCCAGTATGTGTCCTTCTCAGGATGCCAAACATCTTCGCGGCCAAATCCAAAGCCAAAAGTTTTCAAGCCCATGGTTTCGTAAGCAATTGTGCCCGCGAGAATCATTAAGTCTGCCCAGCTGACGCTATTGCCGTATTTCTTCTTAATTGGCCACAGCAAGCGACGGGCTTTGTCGAGGTTAGCGTTATCTGGCCATGAGTTGAGAGGAGCAAATCGGTGCGTGCCAGTGCCGCCACCACCACGGCCATCGGCGGTGCGGTAGGTGCCTGCAGAGTGCCAAGACATCCGAATCATCAAACCGCCGTAATGGCCCCAGTCGGCTGGCCACCATTCCTGGCTGTCGGTCATTAGGTCCCGCAGATCTTGCTTTAGTGCCTCAACATCAAGATTTTTCAAAGCCTCGCGGTAGTTGAAGTCTCCGAGGGGATTGGTCTTGGTATCGAATTGGTGCAAGATGTCTAGGTTCAAAGTGTTCGGCCACCAATGCTCGTTGGTTTGGCCTTCCGTGGTCAATGAACCATGTGGAACTGGGCATTTGCCAGATTCAGTCATGTTGGCTCCTCAATTAATAGCTGTTAATGACTAAGTATTTAAGGAGCCATAGGTGTGGGCAACTTTTATCCATTTAGTGAGATTTTTGTCTTGAAGTATGAGATATCTGGACGTTTCGAGGATTGACTTAAAGAACTAGTTCTTAAGGGTACTCTGTGCATATGCACAAAAAACGGGGACTTTTTGCGGTAATGACCGCACTTCTATTTTCATTGACATTGCTGGGCCTAACACCAACACAAGCGATTACCGCAACACCCAATGCGACAAAAGTTCAACAGCAGGTCACTGCCACCAAGAAAATGTTGAAGAACATCAAAACCCTTGCGGCTTACAGCACAAAAGACTATGACCGAGAGGGCCAATTTGGCGACGCCTGGTTGGACGTGAATGGGAACGGTTGCGACACTCGTAACGACATGCTCAAGCGAGATTTAGTTAAAGAAGTTTTTAACGACTCCTGCGAAATCGCTTCTGGAGTTTTGCGCGATCGCTACACCTTGAAAACCATCAACTTCAAGCGCGGAGTGGGCACTTCTTTGGCTGTGCAGATAGATCACATAATCCCGTTGGCTTTTGCATGGCGCAGCGGCGCACATTCTTGGGGACTGGGCAAGCGCGTGGCGTTCGCCAACGACCCTATCAATCTGATGGCAGTCGATGGTCCAACAAACAGCAGTAAGAGCGACAGCGGTCCAGATGAATGGCTGCCACCAAATTCGAATTATCACTGCACTTATGTAA
>JBEAZM010000002.1:0-4083 GCA_041170125.1 Actinomycetota bacterium | reverse complement strand
GCCGAAGTTGCGCTTCAGTGGAACACCACATTCAATGAAAGTGTTTACACCTTCGCCAACACAATCAACACTGTCGATGGTGGTACCCACGAAGAAGGTTTCCGCACGGCTCTCACTTCGCTAATCAACAAGTTCTCACGTGATTCATGGAACTTGTTGAAAGAAAAAGACACCAACCTAACTGGTGATGACGTGCGCGAAGGTCTAACCGCAATCGTCAGCGTGAAACTTCGCGAACCTCAGTACGAAGGCCAAACCAAAGGCAAACTCGGTAACGCCGAAGCTAAAACTTATGTCCAAAAAATTGTCAACGAAAAACTTGGCGAATGGTTCGAGGCTAATCCAAGCGAAGGCAAAGAGATTGCCCGCAAATGTGTTTATGCATCTCAGGCTCGAATTGCCGCCCGTAAAGCTCGCGATCTAGCACGTAATCGAAAAGGCCTGCTCGGTGGTGGCGGTTTGCCAGGCAAACTCGCTGACTGCTCTAGCCGGGAACCGGCTGAGTGCGAACTCTTTATTGTCGAGGGTGACTCGGCAGGTGGCTCAGCAAAACAGGGCCGTGACCCGCGCACCCAAGCAATCTTGCCAATTCGTGGCAAGATTTTGAACGTTGAAAAAGCTCGTATCGATAAGGTCCTTCAGAACACTGAAGTTCAAGCTTTGATTAGCGCACTTGGTACTGGTGTTCAAGGTGAATTTGATATCGAGAAACTTCGGTATCACAAAATTGTTTTGATGGCGGACGCTGACGTCGATGGTCAGCATATTCGAACGCTGCTACTCACCTTGTTGTTCCGTTACATGAAGCCATTGATTGAGCGTGGCCACGTTTACTTAGCCCAACCACCGCTCTACAAAATTAAGTGGGGACGCGACGATTTTGAGTACGTCTACTCTGATCGTGAGCGAGATCAGAAAATCCAAGAAGGTATCGACGCTGGTCGTAAACTTCCAAAAGAAGAATCAGTACAGCGCTACAAAGGTCTTGGTGAAATGAATCACGAAGAACTTCGTACCACCACTATGGATCCAGAAAACCGAGTGCTTTTACAAATCACTTTGGATGACGCAGCTCTGGCTGACAATCTGTTCAGCGTATTGATGGGTGAGGACGTTGAATCCCGCCGAAACTTCATCCAACAAAATGCCCGCGACGTACGTTTCTTAGATATTTAACCGGAGTCATTGTGAGCGAAGAAATTAACGAAATCCAACACGGCGAAATTCGTCCGGTAGATATCAATCATGAAATGCAGCGGTCCTACTTGGACTACGCCATGTCAGTTATTGTTTCGCGGGCGCTACCAGATGTGCGCGATGGACTAAAGCCCGTTCATCGCCGCGTGCTCTATGCGATGTACGACGGTGGCTACCGACCAGACAAAGCATTCTCAAAATGTGCTCGTGTTGTCGGTGATGTCATGGGTACTTATCACCCGCACGGTGACAGCGCGATTTACGACACTTTGGTGCGACTTGCTCAGCCATGGTCATTGCGTTACCCCCTCGTGCAGGGCCAAGGAAACTTTGGCTCACCCGGTAACGATCCTGCGGCCGCAATGCGTTACACCGAATCTCGCATGGCTCAACTTGCCATGGAAATGGTGCGCGATATCGATGAGGAAACCGTCGACTTCACCCCTAACTATGACGGCCGCACCCAAGAACCTTTGGTGCTGCCAAGTCGTTTTCCAAACCTGTTAGCTAACGGTTCATCCGGTATTGCG
Organism: Actinomycetota bacterium; assembly: GCA_041170125.1. GTDB lineage: Bacteria > Actinomycetota > Actinomycetes > S36-B12 > UBA5976 > JAFMIT01. The sequence goes on along the minus strand of JBEAZM010000002.1, from coordinate 2,356 downwards.
GTTGGTATGGCCACCAACATTCCACCACACAATCTGCGAGAGATTGCCGATGGTGTGAACTGGGCTTTAGAAAATCCACAAGCATCAAAAGAAGAACTACTCGAAGCTTTAATTGAACGCATCAAAGGCCCAGACTTCCCAACCGGTGGTTTGATTGTCGGTCGTCGTGGCATCGAAAACGCCTACCGTACTGGTCGTGGTTCGGTCATCATGCGCGCGGTGGTTGAGGTTGAAGAAGAAGCAAAAGGCAACCGCAAGCAACTTGTAGTCACCGAACTTCCCTACCAAGTGAACCCGGACAACCTGGCCGAAAAGATTGCTGACTTAGTTAACAGCGGCAAGATCACTGGAATTAGCGAATTACGCGACGAGTCTTCTGGTCGGACAGGTATGCGTTTGTGCATTGTCCTATCGCGTAACGCTGTTCCAAAAGTGGTTCTGAATAACCTCTACAAGCACACCCAACTCCAAGACACGTTTGGTGCAAACATGCTGGCGTTGGTGGATGGCGTTCCAAAAACTTTGACGTTAGACATGTTTGTCACAAACTGGATTGCACATCAGATTGAAGTCATCCAGCGTCGTACGCGTTACCGGTTGCGCAAAGCTCAGGAGCGCGCCCACATTTTGTTGGGTCTCCTAAAAGCGATTGACCGGATTGATGAGGTAATCGCATTGATTCGCCGCAGCCCATCCGCGGCTGATGCCCAAACCGGTTTGATGCAATTGCTCGATATTGATGAACTCCAATCGCGGGCCATCCTCGACATGCAGCTCCGCAAGCTGGCTGCTCTAGAGCGGCAAGAACTGCAAGACGAGTACGACAAACTGATGGCACTCATCGCTGAGTACGAATCAATCTTGGCTAGCGACGAACGCCAACGCCAGATCGTCAAAGACGAAATGGCAGAAATCATTAACAAACATGGCGATGAACGTCGCAGCCGCTTTGTTGCTGACGAAGGCGAGATGAGCGATGAAGATTTCATCGCTGAACGCGATGTGGTTGTGACCATTACATCTGGTGGTTACGTGAAGCGCACCGATGCATCGAACTATCGCGCCCAGAAGCGTGGCGGTCGTGGTGTCAAAGGTGCAAACCTCAAACAAGACGATGTGGTTTCACATTTCTTCGTCACCACAACTCATCACTGGATTTTGTTCTTCACGAACAAAGGCCGGGTTTACCGGGCCAAGGCATATGAACTGCCGGAAGCCGGAAGAGACGCTAAAGGCAGTCACGTCGCTAACGTGCTGGAATTCCAAGAGGACGAGAAAGTCACCCAGGTGCTTTACCTCAAGGACTACAACGCTGCCCCGTATCTGGTACTTGCCACAAAACAAGGCGTTGTGAAAAAGACAGCACTGACGGCTTACGACTCGCGTTTAAGCCGCGGCATTCTTGCCATCAATCTGCGCGAAGATGACGAACTCATCAGCGCCCAGCTTGTTGGGGACAACGAGGATCTGATTCTGGTAACTAAGGATGGCTACTCAGTTCGCTTCAAAGCTGACAACGCCACCCTGCGACCAATGGGTCGCGCTACTGGTGGTGTGACAGGTATTCGCTTCAAGCGCTCAACCGACAGCCTGTTGTCGATGGACGTTGTGCAAGATGACTCTTACCTAGTAACCGCAACCGATGGTGGCTTTGCTAAGCGCACCCAACTCACTGAGTGGAACGCGAAAGGCCGTGGCACCCAGGGTGTCCGGGCAATGAAACTTGTGGAAGAACGCGGTTCACTAGTTGGCGCAATGGTGGTTTCTGAATCGGACGAAATTTTCGCAATCGCATCGAATGGTGTTGTCATTCGCACTCGAGTTTCAGATGTCCGTGCAACCGGTCGCGATACGCTCGGTGTGCGGTTGATGAACCTTGGCGATGGTGATTCGCTGATCAGCATTGCAAGAGCTGCTGAGCGCGATGAGGATGTTGAGGAAGACATCGAAGTTTCTGCTGACGGAGTCGTGGTTGCGGAAAATCCGGCTGAAGGTATTGAGGCTGAATCTTCTTCAACTGAAGTTGATGTAACCGAGAGTGAAAGCGAAGCCTGATGATTGAGGAGCGCCGAGCAAAACTGCGAATTCTGAGGATTGATCCTGCGAGCCTCTTGAAAACTGCATTTTTGATTTCGGTCTCAATCGCAGTCACAATCGTGGTGGCCTCGGTGCTCTCGTATGTCGTGCTCTCAGGCATGGGAGTTTTTGGGTCGATTGATGTTTTACTCGGCGATATCACCGGTAGTGCAGGTGCCTTAACTGACGCTTTCACACTGCCGGTGGTATTCGGTTTGAGTTTGGCTCTGGCCGCATTCCAGGTCGTAATCACAACCACCATGATTGTTGTGATTGGATT
>JBEAZM010000001.1:0-2689 GCA_041170125.1 Actinomycetota bacterium | reverse complement strand
CCGAGTTACGGGGCCAACTAGAGGCCGATTTCAACCGGCTCGGTTTCAAACTGCGAGCTGGAAAAAGTTGTATTAGATTTAAATCCGAAGCAGAAGTTCCCTGGGCAATCCTTCCGAAATACATATCTGCTGTCTCGTTAGATCAGTTCATCGACATTGTCGAAGATGCGAAGTCCTGACCCGGCTTATTGCGAATCTTTTGCAGGTGCAAACAATTGGTGATAACTTCCCTGCCTAAAGGGAGGAATTCATGCATATTCCAGATGGGTTTATTGACACCCCAGTTTCGCTCGTAGCTCTTGGCGCCTCAGCCGGTGCCGTTGGTTACGCGCTAAAGAAGACTCGCGGTCAATTTGAGGATGCTGTGGCGCCAATGGCCGGATTAGCGGCAGTTTTCATCTTCGCAGCTCAAATGGTGAACTTCCCAATCGCAGCTGGCACTAGCGGCCACTTGATAGGTGGTGCACTTGCAGCCATTTTGATCGGACCATACGCCGGCATATTGGCGATGACTGTCGTCATTGCGCTGCAAGCAATCATCTTTGCTGACGGTGGCATCACTGCACTGGGCCTGAACTTATTTAACTTGTCAGTGCTCTCAGTGCTGGCTGGCTGGGTAGTTTTCCGAGCCATTTTGCGAGCCATGCCGAACCGACGCGGAGTTCTTGTTGGCGCTTTCGTGGGTGGCTTCTTCAACGTCATCGGCGCAGTCGCTGGTTTCGTGATTCAGTTTGCGATCGGTGGCGTTGGCTTGGTCGAACTCTCTCAAGTCGCTGCAGCAATGTTCAGCGTTCATACACTCATTGGTTTAGCCGAAGGTGCAATCACCATGCTGGTGGTTGGATCGGTTCTTGCCACCCGTCCAGATTTGGTTTGGGGTGCAGCAGACCTGTTGCCAAAAGCGGATCTTGAAATCAAAACCGGAGTACAGTCATGAAAGACAAATTCATCTTGGTAGGACTCGGTATCTCGGCAGCTATCGCTGGCGGCCTAAGTCTGTTTGCCTCAAGCCAACCAGACGGTCTCGAAAAAGTTGCTGAAGACACTGGGTTCATTGACACTGCTACGGATTCAGTAGTTGCTGGTTCGCCTTTGGCTGACTACAGCTTTGCAGGAATCGAAGGCACCTGGAGCAGCACGCTTGCGGGAGCCTTTGGGGTCGCAGTAACTGCACTCGTCGGGTACGGCTTGTACCTCTGGATGAGAGCTCCGCAGAGTAAATAAATGGCAGCCCCAGCCCATGAGCATGGTCACCAATTAGGCGATCACCTTTACATTCATCGCCACACTTGGATTCATGATCTGCCAGCGCAGGTGAAAATTGCCGCGCTGCTGCTAACCATGGTGCTAGCTGTGAACATTCGAATTGAGCGTTGGGAACTCCTTGCAGTTTTACTGCTAGGAGTTTTCTCGCTGTGGCTAGTCGCAAAACTTCCCGTAAACAAAGTAGCACCGCGGTTAGTCGTGGAAGTGCCATTTTTGTTGTTTGCGATTTTGCTTCCATTTATTGCCTCAGGCGAGAAAACAACAGTTCTTGGGTTGACAGTTTCAGAGCCAGGTTTAACTTTTGCAATCGCGTTTTTGTTTAAGAGCACTATCGGTGTGGCTGGAGCGATTTTGTTATCCGCAACCAGCACTGCACAAGAACTGCTCTCCGGCCTTGCTCGTTTGCGTTTGCCAAAAGTATTAGTACAGATCGCTGCACTAATGGTGCGCTACTCAGCCGTGGTGACTGATGAACTGCGACGCATGGAAATCTCGCGCGAAGCCCGAAATGGTGGCGCTGGTTTAAGTAGTTGGCCAAGTCGGGCAAGCAGCGTCGGTGCACTTTTCATTCGCTCGTATGAACGCGGTGAACGTGTTCACCTTGCAATGTTGTCCCGCGGTGGTGACGGTGGCGTGGTTTTAGCAACCGGTGTCACTGCAACCACTCGCCAATGGGTTGTGGGTCTGCTACTTCCCGCTGTTGCTTTAGCCATGTTGATTTGGAGCCGGATATGACCCCAGTACTTGCAGTTAGCGGATTGGCATTTGCTTATCCCGATGGCCATCAGGCACTTTTCGGAGTGAACTTAAAGTTAGAGCGGGGCGAGCGTGTGGCCCTGCTTGGACCTAACGGTGCCGGAAAGACCACTCTAGTAATGCATCTCAACGGCATCTTGCATGGTGGCGTTGGGGAAGTTCGAATCAATGATCTTGTGGTTGATCCAAAAAACAAAGTAACTATTAAAGAAGTGCGACGTCGGGTTGGCGTCGTTTTCCAAGACCCTGATGATCAGTTGTTCATGCCGACGGCTTGGGAAGATGTGGCTTTTGGGCCTCGTAATCTCGGCTTAAAGGGCGAGGAGCTCAACGCTAAAGTTGATGCCGCGCTTGCAGCCGTGCGAATGACGGAGTTTGCCGATCGACCACCGCATCATTTGTCATTTGGCCAACGACGTCGAATCGCACTCGCTTCAGTCTTAGCGATGGAGCCAGAATTAATTGTGCTCGACGAACCAAGCTCAAACTTGGATCCAGCAAGTCGGCGGGAATTGGCAGACATTTTGAGAACTCTTGATCTCACCGTTTTGATGGTTACGCACGACTTGCCGTTTGCCTATGAGATTTGTCCACGCTCAGTCATTTTGGCTGGTGGCGTTTTGACTGCAGATGCGAGCACTGACGAAATTTTGTCGGATGATGAATT